>NZ_JACHFK010000015.1 GCF_014201805.1 Deinococcus metalli
CCTGGCCCTGGGGGGGCTGGGCTCGATCCTCGCCCTGGGACTGGCGACCGGGCTCACGCCCGCCCTCGCCAACGCCTTCTCGCTGGACGCGCCGCTCGGCCTCGCGGGCGACCTGCTGCCGGAAGCCCGCCCCACCCTGCCGGGGCCGCTCACGCTGGGCGTGGTCGGGCTGGTCACGGTGGGACTCACGGGGCTTCTCACGTGGCTCGGGGAGCGCTGGCTGGCCGCGCAACGGCTCGGAGCGCTGCTGAGTGCGGGCAGCTGATTCAACTCTGGAGGACGAACATGACCCTGAATGAAGATCATCCTGCCGTCCCCCTCGCTTCCCTGCGCTCCGTCTCCCGGCAGTACGGCGACCTGAGCGTGCTCCAGGACGTTACCCTCGACCTGCACGCCGGCGAGTTCGTCTCGGTCACCGGCCCCTCGGGGAGTGGCAAGTCCACGCTGCTGAGCGTCCTGGGGCTGCTCGAGCGGCCCAGCCGCGGGCAGGTGTGCCTGCACGGCCAGGACGCTTGGACGCTCCCCGACCGCGCGCAGTCGCGGCTGCGCGGCGAGATGCTGGGCTTCGTCTTCCAGGGCTTCCACCTGCTGCCGGAGCTGAGCGCGCTCGACAACGTGGCCCGGCCGCTCCGCTGGGCGGGGGTTACCAGAGTGCGGGCGCGGGAACGGGCCCTGCACGCCCTGGAGGCCGTCGGGCTGGGGGCCCGGGCCGGGCACCGCCCGGCGCAGCTCAGTGGGGGGGAGCAGCAGCGCGTGGCGATCGCCCGCGCCATTGTCCGCGAGCCCGCCCTGCTGCTCGCCGACGAGCCCACCGGCAACCTACCCCAGGCCATGTGGGGGGAGATCCTCGACCTCTTCGCCGACCTGCACGCCCGCGGCCACACCGTCGTGGTGGTCACCCATGACCCGCTGGTGGCGGCGCGCGCGCAGCGGCACGTCGTGCTAAAGGACGGACGGGTAGTGGAAGACGGGAGACGCTGAACAGGGCGCAATCTCAGCAGCAGTGCCCGTGTCAGGGCGCCGGCCGCCCCGGTCAGCCGTTCCCCTCAGCGGGCACAGCCAATCGGCGCTGGTGTCACACCGCCAGCGCCTGCTGCTCAGCATCGGGCACCCTGGCTGTCCAGCAACAACACGTCCCCTCGCTCGCCGTTCAGCAGCCATCACCACGTCATGCCAGCCGACGGGTCTTCGGCGACGCCTGTCCCCAGGGACGTGGTGAGGTAGATTGATTAGCACTGGGGCCCGTGTCGCGTGCGATACGGGCCTTGGACATGTGGTCACCCCGGGCCTGCCCGCCCTGCCGCCGCTGGACGCCCCCTGAGCCAGTCGGCTGCAGGACGCCGGGTTCAGCGCGCCGGCTCCGGACAGCGCGCCGCATTCGTGACCACCGGCATGGAGAGGCCCATCGCCTGCTTGACCACCTGGAAGCAGCGCGACTCGCCGTTCCCGTCCACCGTACTCCGGCTGGACTGGCCCGCCAGCAGCGAGAAGCGGTCGAGGCTGCCGCTGTAACCGGGGAGCCGGCCCTGCTGATAGCGGTAGCGGAGCGGCGAACCGTACGTCTGCTGGGCATAGACCGCGAAGGTGTGGCGCCCAGCCAGTCTGACCGGCGTGCCCTCGGCCGCGACCGTACCGCACCATTCGCGCACCGGCCGCCCGGCCACCAGCCGGAACGCGGCGTGCAGGCCGCCCTCGGCCAGGTAGAGGACATCCGAGCGGCCCGCCGGGAACAGCACGGCCTGCTCGTGGTTATCCCCGTTGCCGCCGCCGCAATCCTTCAGCAGGCGAACGCCGTCCTGAATGATCAGCTTCTGCAGCGTCTGCCGGGTCTGGATCAGGGACGAATCCACAGCACCGGCGGCGGCCAGGGCACTCAGGCTGAGGGCCACGAGCAGAAATCGGGTGAACTGGGGGAAGGTCATGGAGCCTCCGGGAAGTGGGTGAGGCGAAAGGAGACAGACGGAGCACACCTGTATCCAGGTCTGTGCCCGCTCAGTTGGTGAGGGTCACCAGCAGCGTGCCCCTCCTGCCCTGAGATCCGCACAGTACGCTGGGGGCCTCGAAGCTGCCGGAGACCAGGAACCGCTGCGGCCCGCTGGACGTCTGTCTCCAGCAGGCCGTGACCTGCGCGGCGCTGACCGGGCGGCCCGAGGCGGCCGTGGCCAGGAGCGCCGCCGTGCGGGCGCCCCGGGGCGTGACCGGGCCCTGGGCGCGCACCGTGACCACGCGGCCGTCGCCGGACTGACCGGGCAGGTCGAAGCGGGTGACCTCAACCTGTGTCCCGCCCGTCAGGCGGTAGCGGTAGACCCTCATCGGGTTGTTGCTGCCCTCCAGCCGGAAGCGGCGCACGCCCTGGTACACGCAGCCCAGCGTGCGGCAGATGGGGGCGCGGGCGAAGGAGGCGGAGGTGCCGACCAGGGGGGCGGTTGGGGCGGGAAGGGCGGACGCCAGGGCGGATGTGTGCAGCACGGACAGGGTCAGGAACAGACGAAGGAGCATGGAGACCTCGGGAACGGACGGGAAGCGGGATCAGCGGAGCGTCCAGGGTGCCTGAGTGGGCTGACGGTCAGGTGACCGGCGGGAGACAGAACGGGGCAGCGCAGGGCCCGGCGAGAACACCCTTGCGGCCTGACCCCGAATCTCACCGTGCGTCAGCTCCTCTTCCCTACCCTGAGCCCATGCGCCTTGTTCTCCCTCTCGTGGCCGCGCTGCTCACTTCCGGCGCGCTCGCCACCACGTGTGCGTGGCAGCCCTTCGCCGCCGCGTCGAAGGCGGCGCCGCTGATCGTGGAGGCCCGGGTGCTGCGGTACGGCGGGACGAGCGGCGACCCGCCCACCCCCGACTACATGGACGTGCAGGTGCTGAACACCCTCAAGGGCCGCGCTCCCACGAAAGAGCTGCGGGTCTACGGGGACAACGGCGGGTCGGGGCGCCGGTTCGTGTCCGGCTATCCGGTGGGCACGACCTGGATGCTGGCGCTCACCCGGGACTTCGACCACTGGCCGGTGAAGGATCGTCGCCCGCAGGTCTACGCCTTCCCGAGTTGCGCCGATCCGGGGCTGGCCGTGATCGGCGACACGGTGTTCGGCACGCTCGGAGAGCCCTTCAATTCCAGTCGCCCCCGGCAGTTCTTTTTACAAGAACTGCAATACGTGTGGAAGCATCCGCTGGGCCGCTGAAGGTGCCCGCTGGCATGGGTAGGCGCAGTAGATCTTTCCCTCCTGACGGGGGGTTATGGAGCCCCATGAACCGAGTGACCGCCATGTTCCTGATGACCCTGCTCGCGCCGTCGCCATCGGCGGTGGGCCAGGGCGAACAGAAACAACTGTTCACGTATGCGTTTCCGCAGCTGGTCTCCGACCGCGCAGCCGATCAGGCGTGCCGCCGCGCTGTGGCCGCGTCCCCGGCGTACACGGTGAACTTCAGCGGTCGCGCGTCGGCCCGCAGCCCGATTGAAAACGCGGTCGTGCAGATTATGCTCAACCGCAGGATCGGCCAGGACGGCATGACCGAGCGCAACCGCAGCGCCGACGCCACCTTCACGCTGTTCCTCGGCCGCACCGGGGGCTTCTACGCCAGCGTGAAGACCCACGTGTTCTGCCTGTTCTCCAGGACGTCCACCCGGAAGTGACTGAGTGGGGCCAAAAAAGTGTCTGGCAACCTGCCGGTGCGGCGCGACGTACTGAAGCCATGACCACCTCCCCCACTCCGCCCCTGAGTCGCAGACGCCAGTGGCTGCGCCAAGCCTGGAGGGCAGGTCGCCGCACGAAGCGCGTCACGGCCCTCGCAGTCACCCGCTTCCTGCGCATCGACCTGTGGAGGCAACTGGCGCAGGCCTACACCTGGATGCTGACGCTGGTGGCCCTTTTCGCCGGCTTCTGGGTGGTGGGCAGCGTCTACCTGCAGCTCAGTGACCCCAAGCAGGCGGCCATCAAGATCTTTCCCGGTGGCCTGAATGACGCGGCGGCGCTCATTCCGCTGGCCCTCGCGGGCTTCGCCGCCCTGCTGTTCAGCGCTCAGGGCGGCGCCCCCTCTGGCACCCCCCGGCACCGCGAGTACGGTCTGGCGGCCCGGCGCCTGCTGCTGGCGGTGTACTACTTGGGGCTCAGCTTCATCCTGGGCACGGGCAGCCGCATCATGCAGGACGGCTCCTTCACGGGTTGGACGTTCGACTGGTTTCTAAACCGCCTGGCGGGGATGCTGCCCGCCGTGATGTACCTCAACGCCCTCATCGCGCTGGTGTTGATCCTAGCGGGGCTGAAGTATTTCATCCGCACCATCCTGAACCCTCGTTGAGGGGGGAGTGTCGATGAGGCCCTAAGTTGTAGAGGTTGGCGCGGAAGGCACCAGCGACTGCCACCACCCCAGCAGGGCGCCCCGCACGATGTGCTCAAAGGTGTGCAGCATCATCGGCAGATCCTCGGTGGCCCAGGTGCTGCCAAACGAGGAGCTGGCTAGACCAATAGACGTCTCAATGTATTGCCCATCCCCCCAGCGCATAGGTGGCAGACACATCGGGCGTGGCATAGGGGTGCCGGCATGCAGGGCGCGTGACCGGTAGTCATAGATGCGCTTCAGACCGCGTTGATACGCTTGAATATTTTCATAGTTGTACAGACCAAAATCAGGGCGTATCGTCGGCGGCTCAGGCCGAAAGGTCGTCAGGAAATCCAGAAACTTCCTCGTCGCGCCCATGTACGGCGCCAGATACTCCGCGATGCTGCCCAGCAGCGCCTCGCCGCCCTCTCGGGTCAGCAGATCGGCAGCCTGAGGTTGGGCGAGGCGAAACCGTTCCACGGGATCGGCACTCAGGGGATCCCACTCCACCGCCGCGGCCTCGACCGCCGCGACCAGGCGCAGCCAGGTCTGCTCGGGCTCCGCCTCGACGTTCCAGATGGCCTCCTGATACGACCGGGCGGCCTTCACCAGGGCGACGGACTGGCTGGGCGAGACCTCGTGAAAGCGGGTCAGCACCGCCGGATCCGTAAGCGACGCGGGCCGTTCGGGGAGCCCCGGAAGAATCGCCTGGGTGTGGGGCAGCGGGATCGGCGGCGGCCGCCAGCGACCTTGCAGCATCAGGGGCAGGCCGCGAGGATCCTCGCCGGGCCGGAATTCCCGTACAGACCCACCGGCCTTCACCCGGACGCCGAGAGACAGCGACAGCAGCGCCGCCCACTCGTCTGGCAGCCACATGCCGGTGTAGCGATCGGCCTTGGTCTCCAGTTTGTCTTGCTCATCGTCCCTAAGGTGGTACTGAATCCGCAGCGTGTGACTTGGACGCGGTGACTCCTCCCAGATGGCTCCTGTGTAGAGCATCTCGTACGGGCCGGCGGTACACACGTCCACGATGTGGGCGTCGGTGAAGAGATAGTGCTCGATCTCGATACCCCAGGCGTCGGGCGAGGCCTTCGCCAGCTGCCAGTTGTCATACACCAGGGCGCCGGAGTGAACGCTCGTCGCAGGCAGGAGAAGACGCTTGGGCATGGGAAAGGCCATTCTAGCGGAGGCTACCTTCAGGGTGGGAATTACCGGCCCTGCGTATTGAGCAGCTCCACCGGGTACTGCGCCGCCGCGAGTGCGATCAGTTCATACTCCACCGCCGCGACGCTTCCCAGCAAGCCTGACGGGCTGCTCAGGCCACGCCGCCAGTGTATGAGATGGACGCTGGGCAGGAACGCCCCAGCCGCGCCGTCGGCGCCAGCGCGCCCCGTATTGCTCTAGCGTCGGCGCTCTTGCAATGACTCGACCGGCCCACGCGCGGCTCCGTGATCGGACAGCCGCCCATCCTCGATCGCCGCAGGCGGTGGGGATACAGCAGCTCCCTCGACGGCGCACACGTGCTACAGGCCACAGATGCGGCCAGCGCCGCCCGTCCAGGGGCGCTGGACGGCCAGGAGTCGCGGGATGGGGCCCAGGCCCACGCGCTCATCGGCCTGGCACAGGCGCTGGCCGCTGGCCTAAGCGGTGAGCGGCCTTCTTTGAGAGGGGCGGCCCCCATGCGGGGGCCGCCCTGCGCTTCAGTCCGCCGCCTGCGGCATCACTTCGGCCTGCTCTTCCAGCGCGCCCAGGATGCTTGACACAGCGCGCTGAATCCTGGTCATGCTGCCGTGCAGCTTCTCGGCGTTGCCGCCCCAGTGGGTGATGTAGTC
The DNA here is from genome assembly GCF_014201805.1 of Deinococcus metalli. Classification (NCBI taxonomy): domain Bacteria; kingdom Thermotogati; phylum Deinococcota; class Deinococci; order Deinococcales; family Deinococcaceae; genus Deinococcus; species Deinococcus metalli. The sequence goes on from NZ_JACHFK010000015.1 coordinate 6,150, forward strand.
GGCCACAGCGGCGGTGGCCTCGACGCCGTAGACGCTGCTCAGCACGTAGGCGGCGGCGTCGGCTTCCAGCTCGCGCGTCGTGCGGTCGGGCAGATCCTCGGCGCGTTTGCCCGCGCCCTGGAAGTGGAGTGAGACATGCGCCCACTCGTGAAAGAACACGCGCAGCGCGTGCGCCGGTTCGCCCTGGCACTTCTCGCGGCTCAGGACGATCTGCCCGCCGTCCGTCCAGCCGTGCGCCCCGCGCCCCTCGCCGTCCTCCCACCGAACGGGCACCGGGCACGCGGCCGTGAGCGAGCGCAGCAGCGCGCGTGTGCCGTCGTCTCCCCCCTGAACCACCATGAAGGCGGCGCTGGGCAGCGGGTCGCCTTCGGTGTCATAGTCGGCAAAAATAGAGCTGTACTTGAAGCCCACGACCTTCTGAGCGGGCTTGCCGTTCACGGGCGGGGCCTCGTGATCGGGCATCACCAGGGGGGCCAGCACGCGCACGGCCTTTGACCCCTTCTTGACGGTGCGGCCCAGGGCCTTCCACGCGTGGAACCCGGCCACGTGCGCCGCTTCGGGAGCCTGCAACCAGATCAACACCTGATTGTTGAGGCTGTAGGTGTGGAAGCGGGCAGAGAAGCGCATGAAGGTCAGCAGCTCGTCACTGGCCCCGGCCCCCAGCTGTTCGGCCAGGCGCTGGGCGCACGTATCAATGCGCGCCATGAGTTCCTGCGTGATGGCCTGGGAGGCCTCGCGGGCGCCTTCTTTTTCCTCGGGGGTGCTGGGCTTCTTGTACGGCATGACGGACGCTCCTTTGTGCAGGGGGCGGGTGTGGACGGTGCCCCCTACACACATAAGTATATCTCAGACTTACTTAGCTGTCAAGAAAAGCAGGTATACCCGTAAGCAGGTAAACCCGCGTATGTCCGGGGGCACGCGCGAAGCGCCGCGCCTCCGGCGCGCGTCCTGGGCGGGAAGTGGCCTCCCCCTGGTACTGGTCGCGGATGTCCGGGGCCGCCCCTGTCCTTCGTGCTGTTGTCCTCTGCCCTTCCCCCACACATTTTCCCGGCGAGGGGCGGCGCGTGAGCGCCTCAGCGGCGCGCGCAGTGGAGGTCAAGGCTCCCTCCCTTGACCGCAGCGAGCACGCCGCTAAGCTCGAAGAGCGCCCCGGTTGGGGAAACCATGAAAACAGCGCGCCGGGGGGCGCTCCTTCATCTGTTGATCTTTCAGCCCGCGAGGATGGGCGCCGAGCCGCCAGGGGCCCGGTTCGAGCGGGCCGCCCGGCCGGGTCGCGGCGGCGTCCGGCCTTGGGCACAGCGCGCCGTCAGGCGCTCCTGGGTTCTTGCCGGCGCCCTCCCGGCAATCCCGGCCCCGGCCGGAAGCGGCGCGCGGAAGCGCGCAACCCTGCCTGGCCCGCCCGCCGCTGGGCCTGCACCCTGTGGGTGGGGGCCGTGGACGGTCGCACGCAACGCCGGCGACCGGGCTGCGGCCTGCAGGAACGACCGCCCTCACCCGGCGACCGTTCACGTGGGGGCGGGGCTCTGCCCCCGGGGGTAGGCCGGCCTATGGCCGGACTCAGGGGCAGACCTGCCCCTCCTGTATCAACACATCGGTGACGCACCGCTTCGACGCACCGCTCCTCCTGCACCTGGCGCCATGCCAGGTCACCACCCGCACCAGGGCATCTGTGCCAAAGCTCATCTACCCTATGCGCGCCGGCCACCTCAGCCTGACCCACCTGTTCTCTTTTGCGAACTTCAAATCAGCTCGATCTCGATGCCGAACAGACGCGCGTGATCACCCCTGACCTTCACCGGCCTGCCGCTCACGCTGCCGTGCGTCCCACGGTAGCGTGGCGTCCAGCCAGACGTCCGCGCGGGGCGCCGTTGCCGCTGCAGCGCTTCCCTTTCTGCATCACACGCGGAGTGGTGAGCAGCTCATGCTCGGCATGCTGGCAGTGCCACGAAACCTGAGGCTGGTTGTCCGGTTGGGGCCGCTGTCCCTGCTCATGCCAGATCTGAGCGCTGGAACGGCTCGTCTCGGTCAGGGGGCCGCTCCCCCAGGGTTCGCAAAAAGAAAAACGGGGTGGGGATCGGCGTCAGGCGGCGCGCAGGCAGACCTGGGGGCTGAACCTCCAGATGCGCTGGGGTGCCGCGCCAGGGCCTCGCCGTCACACCGGGTCGCCGCGCAGCCGCCCGACCTGCGCGGCGCTGAGCAGCTGGCGCGGAACACGGCCACAGTGTCGCCGGTATGGTCGCGCACGGTGGAGCGGTTCAACAGGGTGTGTGAGGTTGACGCGTCCGGGCGTGGTCGGCACCCCTTGCAGCTGGCCCCACCCGCTTGGAGCGGGGCGACTGTGCCTCTACGCGGCGTGGGCAGGCTTGTGGACTTCGCCACTTTGTACGCTGGCCCAGACCTTGCGGGCCTCGTCTTCCGTGAGGGTCGCCAGGCTCTGCACTCCACGGCCCAGCACCCGCGCACACACGGCGTAATGCTCTGTGCCGGGAACGCCGCGCCCCGCGAGTTGGCGGTGGAAGGCGGCGGCGCGTGTGCGGCCCAGGGCACCGCACTTCTCGGCGTACTTGCGGGCCATGCGCAGGCCTACCGGCCCCAGCGTGCAATAGGTCTCTTGGCCGTTGGCGGTCTCGAAGCACCACTTGGCCCACATCTCCAGCGTGCCCAGGCTGCTGAGGACGCCTACCTCGACGGTGCGGCAGGTCTGGGCGTTCACCATCGTCACCGTGAGGTCGGCGTTCAGTGTGGCCCGGAAGTAACTTTCGCCAGTGTAGGTGTACTCGTAGATCAGGCCGGGTTGGGGGTTGCGCTGCGTGCTGGTCATCCCTCGCTCCTTCGTAGGGGGCGGGTATGGAAGGTGCCCCCGATTGATCTAAGTATGTAAAACACTTACTGAAATGTCAAGGTATACCTGTAAAATGGTAAACCCGTTTACTGGTATTTAGGGCAGATCGAATCAGCTTTGGAGCATCTGCCCTACGGGCTTCGTTCAGCGTGCGTGTGCTTTCTGCAAGGGGCCGCCTTGACTGCAATGGCAGAACAAGCCAACGCGCGGCCCATCGCCGGAGGCGACACGCGGCGCCCCGCGCCCACTCCTGCCTGAGGTTGCGCCGCCCTCTTTAGAGCAGGCCCGGGAAGGCAATATTCAGCCGTTTCAATACCGGTGCTGCCACCCCTCCCTACTTCCAGCGCCTGGCTCCTTCTTTGGCCGACCAGAAGCAGCTATACACGGCGCCGGCCCAGATCAGGCCATCCACGACCGCGCCCACCCAGAGCCCCGCCCGAAGGTTCTCCAGGGCATAGTTCGCGTAGGACGTGGCCGACCACAGCAGGGCGGCGCACAGCCCCACATGAATGGCGGCGATCAACCGACCCGGCAGCTCAGGCATCGTCCTACCAGCGTACCTCCCGGTACAGCAGGCCCAGTCGGGCGATGTAGACGCCCAGGGCGGCATGATCTTCCTCGGTCATCGGCGGGCGCTGGCCCAGCAGCTCAGCTGCCACGCGCGCTGCCTCGACGGCCGTGGGGGTGGGCGGCAGGGGCTCCGGGTACAGAGCGGGGGCGGGCTGCGGCGTCCAAGCGCTGGGGGTCAGGATGAGGTCGGGCGCCAGGAGGCCGTGCGCGACCAGGGCAGCCCGCTCGCGCTGCCACAGCTCGGCGGCCGCCTGACCACTCTTCGCCAGGGCGCTGTGAAAGCGCTGCTGGAGGGCGGCCTTCGCCCACTGCTGCTCCCTGTCCTTGCGGTCTCTAATCGCCTGCACGGCGTGCAAGTGCTCGGCGTACTCGCCCACACGGCGCGACGGGTTGGAACGGCTCACGCCGGCACAACCTTCAGGATGCGGGGTTGCCAGCTGCTCAGGGCGATCTCGCGGGCCCGGTGCGGCGGGGCGGTGAGCCAGGCCGAGATGTCCTTGCTGAGCAGGAGTGCGGGCATCCGGTGGTGCACGTCGAGCAGATCCGGGGTGGGGGGGCGGGTTACCACCGTGCAGCTTTCCAGTGGGCCGTCCGGGGTGTCGGTGACGCTCCACAATCCGGCGACCAGAAGGGGCTTGGCATCGCGCCGGGCAATGCGAACCTTGACCTTCTCGCCGCCGCTCGTGGGCCATTCCCAGAAGGCCGCGAGGGGAATCACGCAGCGCTGGGCACCGAACGCCTGCCGGAACATGGGCTTCTCTTCCAGACTCTCCACCCGAGCGTTGAAGGTCGCATAGTTCTTCGCCTCGGCCAGAGTCATGCCCGGCGGCACGAGCCCCCAGCGGCCGGCGATCAGCTCGAAGCCGCCCGGCTGGCGCCGCACGAAGCGCAGCGGGTCGGTCGGACGCACCTCCAGCCGTGGGACGCCCGTGTCGTCGACTACCACCCGGAACAGGTGGCGCACGACCTCCCAGCCCGCCGGCCCCAGGTCGTCGTCGGCGCGGCCGCACATCTCAGATCACCTCTTCAAGCCAGTCGAGCGTGAAGAAGGCGCGGGCCAGGAACGGGGCCAGGTCATGCAGGACATCCCTGGCCTCATGCCGGCCCCAGTCGCCCAGCAAAACGGGCAGAGTATCGAACTCGGTTGACCCCTCAGCCAGCAGGGCGGCCCCGTACTCGACTGAGATATGACGGCGCAGTTCGTGCCAGGCGTGGGGATCGACCTCGTGACACGCGGGCACCGCCAGGATCAGCAGGGGGTGGAAGCGCAGGGGCGGCATGGGTCAGAGTACGGCAGATGAATAGGCATGTCACGTGACATGATGCTAAGTATGCTGCGCGGCACGCTTTGCCCCGCTTATGGTTCAGCACCTTCATGACAGAATTGAGGTCAGGAACCGACTGGAGAAAGGCTGGGAAGCTTTCGGCCATCTTGCGATGCGGCAATCACTGCCTTGCTGCACCAGGGCACCGCCTGATCACACTGAGCCAGCCATGCACGCTCGTCACGCTCTCCTGGCCCAAACGGACGCAAATGGACACGGCGGTGTGGGTGGGCAAAAGACGGGTGTCAGCAGCCGAGTACGAAGAGCCTAAGCGTGATTCACCTGCTCAACACGGCTTCCATCCCACCCGATCCGCCACTCCCCGTGCCGGCAGAGATATGCGGCGCGTTCAGGACGCTGCCTTCGCTAGATTGGGTGCAGTATCCTGAGGGGGCACCTTGCCAACCATTTACGACAACATTGACAAGCACCTGCTGCCCGAACTCCAGGCCACCCTGACCCAGGCGCAAGGTGCGGATTTCAGCATCGGGTACTTCAATCTCCGGGGCTGGCGGGCGCTCGCGTGTCAGGTTGAGGCGTGGGCAGGGGGATCGGTCTGCCGAATTCTGATTGGGATGCAGCGCCCCGACCGCGAGAACTTGGAAACACTGTTCGGCCTGCGAGGTGACGAACCAGTCGACCGAGCCAGGCTGCTTCAGGCGCGGCGGGAGCTGATCGAGGACTTCAGGAGGCAGCTCACTGTTGGGCTGCCCAAGACCGCCGACGAGACGGCCCTTCGTGACTTGATCCGCCATATTCGGCAAGGCAAAGTGCAGGTCAAGCTGTTTCTGCGCCATCCTCTCCACGCCAAGCTGTATCTGGTGCGGCGGGCCGATCACAAGGCCCCGCTTATCGGATACGTGGGCAGCTCGAACCTGACCTTCTCCGGCCTGAGTGGGCAGGGAGAGCTCAACCTGGACGTGGTGGAGCAGGACGCCGCCCTAAAGCTGGAAGCATGGTTCGCCGACCGCTGGGCTGACCGCTTCTGCATAGAGTTGACGGACGAACTCCTGAATATCTTGGAAGAAAGCTGGGCCTCAACGGAACTGCGCTCGCCGTACCACATCTACCTGAAGGTGGCCTACCACCTCTCGCGGGAAGCGCGGGCAGGCATCGCAGAGTTTCAGTTGCCGCGCAACTTTCCCACTCCTCTCTTTGAATTTCAGACTGCTGCGGTCAAGATCGCCGCGCATCACCTGGTCAACCGGGGCGGCGTGATGATTGGGGACGTGGTCGGCCTGGGCAAGACCATGATGGCGAGCGCGCTGATCCGCACGATGGAGGATCAATACTTCGACACCCTGATCCTCTGCCCGGTCAACCTGGTGCCGATGTGGGAGCAGTACCGCCGGGACTACGGCCTGCGAGCCGAGGTCATGGCCCAGAGCCAGGCCCGCAGCAAGTTGCCCGACCTGCGCCGCTACCGCCTCGTGGTCATTGATGAAAGCCACAACCTGCGCAACCGCGAGGGCAAGACCTACGCGGCCATTCGGGACTACATCGCCCGCAACGACAGCCACGTGGTGCTGCTGACCGCCACGCCCTACAACAAGACGTACTTGGATCTGTCCAGCCAGCTCCGGCTGTTTCTTCCTGAAGAACGCGACATCGGCATCCGCCCGGAAGCCTACCTGCGCACCATCTCCGACGGCGAGATCGGGTTCGTCCGCAAGCACCAGTGCGCTGTGCGTTCCATCCGCGCGTTCGAGCACAGTGACTCCGCAGACGACTGGCGTGACCTGATGCGGCTGTTCCTGGTGCGCCGCACCCGGACGTTCATCCAGAACAACTACACCGAGTTCGACGAGGCCCGGCAGCGTTCCTACCTGGCCTATCCCAGTGGACAGCGGTACTACTTCCCAGTGCGCAAGCCCCGTACGCTGGCTTTCCCGGTCGATGACCAATATGCCTCGCTGTACAGCACGCACGTGGTGGACGTGATCGATGGTCTGCGCCTGCCCCGCTACGGCCTGGGCAACTACGTCACCCCGCTGCTAGAACATAGCCCCAGCGCCGCAGAACTGAATACGCTCAAAGACCTCTCGCGGGCGGGAGAGCGGCTCAAGGGATTCGTCCGAACCAACTTCTTCAAGCGACTGGAGAGCAGCGGCTTCGCCTTCCTGCAATCCGTCGAGCGACATATCCGCCGCAATGGGGTGCTGCTCCATGCCCTGGCCAATGGCCTGCCCGTGCCGGTGGGATCACAGGACGCAGCCCTGCTGGATTCCATCGATGAGGACGAGAGTAGCGTCGTCATTGATGTGGTCGATGCCGACGACACTGCTCGGCTGAGCGACGAGGGGACGCAGGTCAGCTACGGCGACGTGTACCAGATGTTCTCCGGTCAGTACCACACCCGCTTCAAGTGGCTGCCCGCCTCACTGTTCACGCCTGCCCTGAGCGAGGATCTTCAGGCCGACAACGCCGCGCTGCAGGAGATCCTGGCTGCTGCCGGCCGCTGGCAGGCGCAGGCGGACGCAAAACTGACGACGCTGCACAACCTCCTCACCGGGCAGCACGGCCAGGACAAGGTGCTGATCTTCACGCAGTTTGCCGACACGGCCCGCTACCTGGAACGGGAACTGACAGGCCGTGGGGTGGGCAAGCTGGCCTCGGTCACTGGTGAGAGCCGCAGTCCCACGGAACTGGCCCGCCGCTTTGCCCCGCAAGGACAGCGCGTTCAGGACGAACTGCGCGTGCTGATCGCCACTGACGTCCTGTCGGAAGGCCAGAACCTCCAGGACGCCTTCGTGGTGGTGAACTATGACCTGCCCTGGGCGATCATCCGCCTGATTCAGCGCGCAGGGCGCGTTGACCGCATCGGGCAGCAGTCGGATACCGTCCACGCCTACTCGTTCATTCCTTCTGACGGTGTGGAGAAGTTGATTGGCCTGCGGGCCCGCGTCAGCAGCCGCCTGCGGGATGCCGGGCAGGTGGTGGGCGGCGACGAGGCCTTCTTCGACGACGAGGAGGCGGCCAGCGACCTCCGTGATCTGTATAACGAGAAGGCCGGGATACTGGACGAGGCGGGCGACGGCGAGGTCGATCTGGCGAGCGAGGCGTACCAGATTTGGAAGAACGCTACTGACGCTGATCCTGGTCTGCTCCACCTGATTCCGAAGCTGCCGAGCGTGGTGTACGCGACCCGCGCCCATACGGCCACGCCCACCCAGCCCGGTGGGGCCCTGGTGTACCTGCGTACGCCGCAGGGCAACGACGCACTGGCCTGGCTGGACGAACACGGGGGCAGCGTCACGGAGAGCCAAATTGCCATCCTGCGGGCAGCAGCCTGTCATCCGGCCACACCCGCCCTGCCGCCCCTGCCCAACCATCACGAGCTGGTGGAACGCGCGGCCCGCCGGGTGGTCGAGGAAGAAGCCTCTGGCAGCGCCGGGGCACTGGGCACCCCCGGCAGCACCCGCCGCAAGCTGTACGAGCGCCTCAAGCACATTCAGGACACCCGCGAGGGGTCGCTGTTCACCGACCCGGAGCTGAAGACGGTGCTGGAAGACCTGCTAGCCGCGCCCCTTCAGGAGAGCGCCCGCAACACCCTCGGCGGTCACTTCCGCACCCGCATTGGCGATGATGCGCTGATCCGGCTGGTGGTGCAGCTTCAGCAGGAAGGCCGCCTGACCGTTCCCACTGATGACCTTCGCCATTCCGAGCCGGAGATTCTCTGCTCTCTGGGCCTGACCCCGATGTAACGCATTTTGGCAATCTGCTGCACCCCACCTCTTCCCAGCCCGGAGACTCCATGACCGATCAAGCCCCGACCCCGCAGGCCCTGCGCAAAGCGCTGCAAGCCCCTGACCCACGTCCCCTCTTTGAGGAACTTGGCTGGGACAACCCCAACAGTGGCCCGATCAGTGAGGAGGCCGACGGACAGCCCTTCACCTTCACGCCGGTGGCCCGCAAGGTCAACTTCGTGGTGTACCGCGCCAGCCCCGCCGAAGGGGGGAAGATTCCCGGCAGGGACGTGATCCGCAAGCTGGAGCGCAAGCTGGATGCCAAGGCGGCCGAACGGCTGGTGATCTACAGCACGGCAAGCGGAGAACAGGCCCTCTGGGTGCGGCACAAGAAGGAGCAGGGCAAAGCGGCCAGCCTCTACACCGTCGAGTACAAGCGCGGCCTGCGCAACGAGGCCCTGGTTCACTACCTGAAGAGCCTGTACGTCAGTCTGGACGAGGATCTGGACGGCCTCACCACCATTGATGTGGCCCGTAAGGCAAGCAACATCGAGATTGAGAAGGTTACCAAGAAGTTCTACAAAGAGTTCGACCGGGTCAGGAAAGCGTTCGTGACTCAGATCGACGGCGTCGCGGGGGATGATCGGGAGCATTACGCGGGCCTGACGCTCAACCGCCTCATGTTCGTGTACTTCATCCAGAAAAAGGAATATCTGGATGGCGATACCAGCTACCTGCAAAACCGCCTGAAAAGAGTGCAGGCGCAGCGTGGCAGCGGGCAGTTCCAGAGCTTTTACCGGGCGTTCCTGCTGCGGCTGTTTCACGAAGGTCTGGGAGCGCTACCGCACGATGCCGGGCTGACCGCCCTGATCGGTAAGGTGCCCTACCTGAACGGCGGCCTGTTCGAAGAGCACCGGATCGAGCAGGAAAACACCACCATCGAAATTCCCGATCAGGCCTTCGAGAAGGTCTTCGCCTTCTTCGACGGCTGGCGCTGGACGATTGATGAGAGCGCCCGGGCCGAGGCCGATGAGGCCGGCAAGCCCGAGATCAACCCGGACGTGCTGGGTTACATCTTCGAGCAGTACATCAACAACAAGCAGATGGGCGCGTACTACACCAAAGAAGACATCACCGAATACATCAGCAAGAACACCATCCTCCCCTTCGTGCTCGAACGTACCCGCGAGAACTGCCGGGTGGCCTTCGAAGGTGAGCATACGGTCTGGGACTTATTGAGGGAAAACCCTGACCGCTACATCCATGCCGCCGTTCGTAAGGGCAGCGAGTACGAACTGCCCGATCACATCAAAGCGGGCCTCGACCCCGACCAACCCGACCTGCTGGAAAAGCGCAAGGCATGGAACAGGAAAGCGGACGAGGAGTACGCCCTGCCCACCGAAATCTGGCGGGAAGTGGTGGCCCGGCACACCCGTTACGCCGAAGTACGCGGCAAATTGGAACGCGGTGAAGTGCACAGCGTCTCCGACCTGATCACGCTGAACCTGGACATCATCACCTTTGCGCAGGATGTGATCCGCTACGCCGAGGGGCCAGAACTGATCCGCGCCCTCTGGAAAGCCATCACGACGGTCACCGTGCTCGATCCCACCTGCGGGAGCGGCGCGTTCCTATTCGCTGCCGCAGGCATCCTGGCCCCGCTGTACCACCAGTGTCTGGATAGCATGACATCACAGGTGGTGGCCCTGCCCGAAGGCGACAAGAGGCTGCCCGATTTCCGCGAGGTGCTGGCCGAGCAGGCGCAGCACGACCGGCAGTACTACGTGCTCAAGCAGATCATCATCCGCAACCTGTACGGCGTGGACATCATGGCCGAGGCGGTAGAAATCGCCAAGCTGCGCCTGTTCCTGAAGCTGATGGCCTTCAGCCAGAAGGACGACCGCAAGCCCAACCTGGGCCTGGAGCCCCTGCCCGACATCGACTTCAACATCCGCGCAGGCAATACGCTGGTGGGCTACGCCACGCGAGACGAGGCCGAAAAAGCAGTGACTGGTCGATTGCTGGGCACCAGCGGCATTACCTGGGAGCAGATCGAGGAAAAAGCCGGGGACATTGACCGGCTGGAACAGATGTTCCGCGAGCAGCAACTCAGCCACGGCGGACAGGTGACGCCGGAAGACAAGCGGGAACTGCGCCGCCGCCTGGGCGAACTGGAAACCCTGCTAAACGGTTACCTGGCCGCCGATTACGGTATTGACGAGAAAAAGAAGCCGGGCAGCTTTGAGGCTTGGCGTGAGAACCATCAGCCCTTCCACTGGTTTATTGAATTTCACAACGTGATGAGCCGGGGCGGGTTCGATAGCGTAATCGGGAATCCACCCTATGTGGAATACGCGCAAGTGCGACGGCAATACACGATTGACAACTATAAAACCGGAGAATCCGGCAATCTATACGCATTTACTTTTGAAAGATGTATAAAAATAACACGTGATGGCGGACTGGTCGGTTTAGTTGTGCCACATTCAATAGCAGCCACGTACAGAATGGAAGAGTTACAGAAATTAGTGTTAAGCAAAAATATGGTTCATTTCTCTTTCTTCAGCCGCCGCCCCGGTAAATTGTTTAACGGCGCCGATCAGTGTGTTTCAATCGTTATCATGGAAAATAGCATTGGTGACAAAAAAATATCTACCACAGATTATTATAGATGGTACACTGAGGCAAGAGATTATATCTTTGAAAATCTTGCATACGAAACTGTAGACATAGAAGAAATTTACAAAAAGTATAAGGCCGTTCCAAAATTACAGAACAGTGATGCAAGAACTGTACTTGAAAAAATATCATCTCATGCGCCAATGTCTCTCACAATGAGCGGAGACAACGGAAACTTTTATGCGCATAGAATAGCGAGGTATTTTATCAAATCGACATGCTACATACCATTTTTTAGAAACGAAAAAGATGGTATCAAAAGATCGGACGATTACAAGCAATATAAAGCTGATAGCAGTAAATCGGCGCGCATAATGTCCGCGATAGTAAATTCTAGCCTATTCTATCTATATTGGAGAATGATGTATGACGGATATCATTGCGGAAAGGAGAATATTGAAAGCTTCCCAATAAGCATAAGAAATTTAAGCGACTATCAGAGGGATCTATTATTTGAAGCGTCGGAAGAAATAGACGCTTCCTATCAGAGAAATTCAAAACGAAAGAAGGTTGTTTACAAGTCAACAGGAGAAGTGGAATACGACGAGTTTGAAGCGAAGAAATCCAAGGAATCTTTTGATAAGGTTGATTTCATTCTCGCGAATGTTTATAACTTCTCCACCGGTGAACTTGACTACATCATCAACTACGACATCAAATACCGCCTTGGCGCGGATGCCGAGGGCGAAGATTGACGCTCTCCCTGCCTCCCCACCCCCTGACCGGCATTCTCTGCTCCCGTGCTTGCCCGGCGTCGCTGATCTTGCGGGCGCATGACTTGGCGCGTGCCTGGGCCGGTGCGGGCATGGGCGTGGTAGGCGGCCTCCAATCGCCCTTCGAAGCGGAAATGCTGCATGGCTACGAGACGCTGTTGGTAGTGCTGGCGCGCGGGCCAGGGGGCCGGGCACCACGCGAGTGGCGGGCGGCGCAGGCGGAGGGGCGGCTGACCATCGTGTCTCCCTTTGCCGAAATGGTCAAACGGCCTGACCGGGGGCACGCCGAGGTACGCAACCGGATGGTGGCCGATCTGGCGGCACGAATGCTGATCCAGCACGCGGCAATAGCCAGCCGCTCGGTACTGCTGGCCCTGGATTGGCTGGGCGCGAACCGCAAAGTCTGGACACTGGCACACGAGGCGAACGCGGGTCTGCTGAAAGCGGGGGCGCAGGTCTGGAACGAGACGGCGGACGCAACGAGTCTCACATGACGAAAACCGTACGGGAGGATTCAACATGACGGAACACGCAGCAAGTGCACCACCGGCAAGCGCCACGCCGCCTCTTTTTGAGCTGGTCAGCGCAGGCGTGCGGGCCAGCGGGTTCCCACAGGGCAAGGGGTTCGTGGTGCGGGCGGGCAGTCATGCGCGGGCAGAGGCCACCCCGTCGTTCGCCGGGCACAACTACTTCGCGCTGCGCAGCTCACTGATCAGTGAAGGCCGCCTGGCCAAGACCGATCATCTGGGGCGGCTGACCTACACGCAGGACGTGGTGTTCGACTCGGTGAGTGCGGCAGCAGCCGTGACACTGGGCCGCGCACAGAGTGGGCAGGTGGCCTGGAAGGAACAGATCACCGGGCAGAGCTACGGCGACTGGAGGGCAGGCAAAGCGCCGGGGCCGGTGTTCCAGGGTTTAAATACGGAGCCAACCTTCGAGTGGCCACCTTTCTTCAAGGCATTGGCCCGCAAGCTGCTGGAATTTCACGAGCTTGAGCGTCATCCGGCCTTGATCCGTCTGCTTCGTCAGGCCGAGATCTCCGTTGGTCACGACGAGAGCGAGGAACTGGCGATCATCGACCCATTTACCTTTTTCTCGCTCGTACTCAAGCACAAGACGGACTCGCGGGTGCACGAGCTGTTCACGTTTATTGGGGACAAGCTGGGCATTTCTGAGCCCGCACCGGCCAGTCTGACCGGCGTGCCCTGGAGCAACCCCATGAACGCCTGGTTCTTTCCATACCGCAGCAAGCGGAAACCGGACGACCTGCCGACCCTCTGGGCACTGGCCCGGCAGGCGGTCGACGGCACGCTGGAAGGGCCAACCTTTGAGCGTGCGCTGGACATCCAACAGGTGGGGTTGCCCAAGCTGACGCAGGGACTGTTCTGGCTGAACCCCGACGCTTTCTTGCCGCTCAACGGCATTGTCGTGCCGTACCTGGACGAGTTGGGTGTCAGCGGCGCGACCGAGGTCAAGACGCTGGCCGACTACGAACAGGTTCTGGAACAGGCCCGCGACCTGTCACCGGACTTCCCGGCGCTGTCCTACGCCGCGTGGGTGGCCGCGCAGGAGGAAGGCGAGGTGATCCTCCCCACGGACGGAGCCACGCCAGAGGTGAAGTTCCGCGCTCCGCCCGGTGTGCCGCTGAACCAGATCCTGTACGGCCCGCCCGGCACCGGCAAGACCTACTCAGTCATCGACGAGGCGCTCAAGATTCTGGAGCCGTCGTTCGCCTCCTCGCACAGCGAGAAGAACCAGCGTGAGGCTCGCAAGGCCCGCTACGACGAGCTGGCCGCCGAAGGCCGGGTCACCTTTATGACGTTCCATCAGTCATTCGGCTACGAGGACTTCATCGAGGGCCTCAAGCCAGTTATGAAAAGTGGCGCCTTGGCCTACGAGCTGGAAGACGGCCTGTTCCTTCGGGCCGTGCGGCAGGCCGGCGGCGCGGTCGGTGACGAGGAAGCCGAAGGTACCCTGCGGGCCCACGTGCTGATCATCGACGAGATCAACCGGGGGAACGTCTCCAAGGTGTTCGGAGAACTGATCACGCTGCTGGAAGAGGGTAAGCGCGCCGGGGCCGCCGAAGCGCTCACTGTGCAGCTGCCGCTCAGTAAGCGCCGCCTCAGCGTGCCGCAGAGCCTCTACGTGATCGGCACCATGAATACGGCAGACCGCAGCCTGACGCAGATGGACGCGGCCCTGCGGCGGCGCTTCACCTTCAGCGCTGTCTGGCCCGACCCCAGTCTGCTGCCCAAAGCTCTGGAAGTGGAGGGCGGCACGCTGAACCTCCAGGCGTTTTTGGGCACCCTCAACGAACGCATCGAGGAGCGCCTGAGCCGCGACCAGATGATCGGGCACGCCTACCTGCTGGGCGTCCAGCCCACACTAGAACAGGTGGCGGGTGCCCTGCGCCACAAGATTCTGCCCCTGCTGGAGGAATACTTCTTCGAGGACTGGAACAGCATCCGCGAGGTGCTGGGAGACGACCAGAAGACCGAGCAGGCCGACCAGTTCATCCATGTCAGCGGCACTGGTGACGGCACGGGCCAGCGCCGCCGCTACACCTACAACGAGGAAGCCTTCGGGCGGTTGAGCGCCTTCCAGGGCGTCTACATCCAGCCATGACGTACGTCATCGCCCGCGAGTACGACCTGCTCGTGCGCGGCGTGGCGCCTCAGGAAGCGGGGGTTCACGGCCTTCCTCCCGAGTCTTTTGACGCCCTCCGGGCTTTTCTTCAGACGCCTGTAGAGGGGCACAAAGGCCAGGAAGAGGTGATTGCCCGGCCAACCCTGCGCGGCACCCAGCCAGCGCTGCGCCTGCAACAGTGGGTGGGTGTCATCCGCACTCCAGACGGCACCACTGTGGAACTCCTGCCCAAGACCCACGACCGGGCCGGTGACGCAGACGGAGAGACCGTGGGCCGTAGCCGCGCCTTGCTCTTCAAAATGCTGGCTGCGGCTGGGGACAATTACCGCGCGGCCCTGCCCGCCGACCTTGACCCCGCCCAGATGCGGCTCTTCGAGGTGGTGCTGCGCTACGCCCTGGAGGTGCTGCGGGCTGCCATTCGCCGGGGCGTCCCGCACAGGTACCGGGAGATTCAGGAGGAACGGGCTGGACTGCGGGGCCGCCTGGATCTGTCGCGGCAGCTCCGGCAACCCCCGCACCGGGCCCATCTGCTGCACGTGACGTATGACGAGTTTCTGCCGGATCGCCCGGAGACGCGCTTGGTGCGCCTGACCGTTGAGCGGATCGCCCGCATGACGGGCCGGAGCGACAGTCGGAGGCTCGCCCGTGAGTTGCTGCACGCCCTGGCAGATGTCCCTGCCAGCCGCGATGTTCGCCGGGACTTCACGCTCTGGAAGCTGGAGCGTGGGTACACTCACTTCGCCCCCGCCCTCGACATCTGTCGCCTGATCCTGGGCGAGTTGAATCCGCTGACGGCAGGCACGGCCGCTCGTGTGACCGCCGTGCTGTTCGACATGAACCGCGTGTACGAGTCTTACGTGGCGCAGCTTCTCCGCACCCAGCATCCTGAGTGGCAGGTGCAGACACAGGTCAAAGGGCAACATCTCGGCAGGGTTCTGCCCCAGCCCTCGGGCAAAGCGCGTCCTGTGTTCGCCCTGCGCCCTGATCTGATGATTCACCCCCCCGGCCAGCCCGTGGTCATTGCCGACACCAAATGGAAACGGCTCAAGGCAGACCGCGCTTTTCCTCACGGCGTGGGCAATGCCGACGCGTATCAGATGCTGGCCTACAGCGAAGTCTTCCAGTCAGAGCCAGGACAACGAGTCCTGTGCCTGATCTATCCCTACCTTGCCGGACTGCCCAACCACCTCCCAGATATTCAACTGCCGGGTGGACAGACATTGAAGCTGCTTACAGTAGATCTACATCAGGAGACGCCGACGATAGGTCTGCACGGTTGGCTCGATCAACGAGGGTTAGAGGTAAATTCCTAGTGATAGCGCCAGCTTGCAAGAGATCTACGGCTTGGCGGGAATGTTCCGCAGAGTTGAGCAGCCCCGCCACGTTATCCATGCACCCGCCTATGCCCTAATCGTGCTTACTGACATCAATTGCATGCTGGGCAGCTTCTGGCTGATCACATCTCCCAATCGAGTTGGCGGCCGCGCTGCTGGCCCTCCTCACCCTCCCATATAGGCGGGGATACTCGCTGGCCGTGAAGCCCACGTGGCCCGAGGTCTGACCGACCAGATCCGTCGTGTGGGCCACGATTATGCGCCCTCAACCTTCAGCACCTCCCATCCCAAATCGCCAGCTCATCACTGCTGTTCGCCAGTGTCGCTTTGGCCTTTCTGACGGCGCGCCGTGCGGGCGCCCATGGTCTCCCCTGGCGCTTCCATACGACTTGCCCTGGTGCTCGCCGCTTTGCCCTTGGCCTTCATCGCCGGGTCGTACACCTGGGCGCGCTGCAGCTCCTCGGCCGTCGCCACCCGGTACGCGCCGGCTTCCCGCCCTTCGCCAGGCACCAGTCCACCTTCCTTGGTGGCGATGACCAGGCCGTTGGCCCGGAGCAGTCGGAGACTGGCGGCCATCGTCTGAAAGTGGTGGCCATAGTGGTCGACCATATCCTGCACGTGGATGATTCCGGGATGGTCGCGGACATAGAGGTAGGTCAGCTTGTCCAGGGCGGGGTAGGACTTCAGGACTTCCGGGAGAGCAAGGGACGTCTTGGACATGCCCCGAGTATGCGGGAACTTGACTTTGTGGATGCTGGGAAGTGGCGCTGGCGAGGGGATCACGGCGGGCTGCATCGTGGCGGATCCTTTCCTGACGCGCAGGGGCGTGTTAAAGTGCGAGGAATGGCCGCTGGTTTTGGGATGCTCCTTCCCAGCGGCCAACTGGGCATCTTGCGGGTGTGGAAACCTGGTGCAGGGTGATTCAGCGGTGGGCGGCCCCTGGCCGCCCACTCGCCATTCAGGCGGCGGCCACCCGGCAACCCAGGTTCGGGTCGTACGCCACCTTGGCACCGGCACCCAGGAGAGCCCACAGGGCGGCCATGTAGGCGTGCACGTCGCCTCCGTAATGCCGCTCCACGGTGGTCTGGAAGCCCTGGCGTCCGATGCACTCTATGTGCATCTGGCCGTGCCGCTCGACGGTTCGTTGACCGCCACGTTGACCGCGTTCTGCTGGGGTAAGGGACATGGTTCCGCTCCTTTGTGCAGGGGGCGGGTGTGGAAGGTATCCCCTACATCCATAAGTATACTTATAACTTACTTAGCAGTCAAGAAAAGCGATTCAGCGCCCGTAGCCTTTCACCCACGGCTTCGAGTCACGTCCCGCAGGAACCTTGCGGTAGGCGCTGCGCACCGAGGCCTCAAAGTGGGCCAGCACGTAGGCTTCCCTGGCGCCCTTGGTGTTCGTGCCCGGCAGCAGTGAGAGCCAGTAGGGCCCGACCTCCAGGGCCTCGTCCTGGGAAAAATCGTTGTCCCGCAGTTGGCACGCCAGCCAGAATCCAGCGTCGTTGCGGCCACGGCTCGCGGCGAGGTTCTGGGCGCGCAGGGCGAGCATCATGTAGTCCACGCGCCAGTGCTCCTCGCCACGGTTCGAACCCGGCGCACTGAACACGGGGGCACGCACGGCCGCGCGCGGCGCTTCCTCCAGGCACTCCGGCGCGCATGCCAGGCCCAGCAACTCGCGCACGCGGTAGCGCTGACCGGCCAGCTCAGCGGTCTCAGGGATGGTCAGCCGGTTCAGGAGTTTCTTGCAAGGCAACCGCTCGTAGCGGCCCGCGTCGGTCACGGTGGGAGGCAACACGACCAGGCCGCCGTCGCCCCGCACGTCCACGCCGGGCGGCAAGCTGCGCTTGGTGTTGCTGTTGGTGGTGGACACGTGCCAGCCGGGATGCCTCACATAGACGTGGTAGCCGCCGCTGGCGCTCCGCACATGCGGCTCGATGCCCAGCAGGTGCATGGTGTCCACCCCGGCCCCCTGATCAAAGTCCAGGGCGACCAGGCCGGAGATCTCCCCCGTCACCAGCGCCATACCCTGCGCGCCGTGCAGGATGAACCAGGCGTGCAGCTCACCTTGCGTCGGCAAGCGCTCCCGGAACGCCAGCCACGTCGCCACCCACTTGCCGCGCCCCTCATCCCAGTAGCAGTGTTCGGTCTTCTTGAGGGCGTCGTAGTGCGGGTGCTTGGCGTAGCTGCCACTGACCCCCACGGGGATGACGCTCAGGCCCGCGTCCACGTACTGCCTGGCAGTCCGCAAAAGATCGTGGGGCGTGAGGCTCATGGCTTTATGGTGCCCGAACTGGGTAACGGTTGCATACGGCATGTGGCTTCCTCCTTTGTATAAGTGTATGGAATGTATAGTTATAAGTCAAGAAAACATCTGCCAAAAGCAAGCGAAGGGGGGCACATCCCCCTTCATCTCCTACTGAGTCTGCGGAACAATTCGCACATATCCACGTTTTACCGTCCTGCCTCCATCCGCGCCGCTCAGCAAGCTGGCCACTCTGGCGGGCACTCGGGGCCTGGGGGGCCAGCAAGCCCCCCAGGCGCGTTACCGCTGGAACCTCACCACGTCCGGCACCCACCCGGCCTCACGGAGCGCCCCGGCGATTTCCACGATGCGGCCCACAAGTTCCTTCTTGCCAACATTGGGCGCAATACTGGGTTGCACCTTCCCCGGCATCGTGGCGACCAGCGCCGTGAGCTGCGGAATGGTGTAGGCGCTCAGGTAGTCCGCCGTGACTGTCCACTCCTGCGCCAGCCGCTTGTCCGCGCCGATCTGCTGGGCCACATGCACCGCCAGCTCCCCAGGGCGGGCCGTGGCGCTGAAGGCCGTCCAGTGGTGCAGCGAGTCGTGCATGTGGTACGCGAGCAGGCTCAATAGATCGCCTTCGCTCAGCTCCATCAGGGCCGCGTGGAATTTCGTCCCGTGGGGGCCGTTCACCATCGTGCCCTCTTTGTGCGTCTGGAACAGGTCAGGACGCTCGGCGGCCCACCGCTGCACCAGGGCCACGACTTCCGGCAGGGGGGCGCTCAGGCTGGGGGCTGTTTCCGTCTTGACCCTGACCTCACTCGCACTCTCAAACAGCCCCTGGACGGTGAGGGCAAGGCACCGCTTGGGGTCGGTGGCGAGGCTCCCCCACAGCACACGGGCACGGGCCTCCTGGCCGATACGGTGGGCGGCGTCCCGCACCGGACGGTTCTTGGGCGGCTGCGCGGCCACTTCTGCGTGGGCCTGGGCACGCCACTGGCTCTGCTTGGCCTTCTCGGCGGCTTTGGCGGCTTCCTCGCGCACCGCGCCCTCATGGCGGTGCATCTCCCCGCTCGGGCTGTGAATGTAGACCACGCCCTGCAACTCTTTCGGGCCGGAGGTGCGGTAGGTGGTCCACGGCAGGTTCCGCACGTTCCCGTGGGTGCTGCACGGCAGCACGTCCACAAAGGCCCACTGTCCGCTGTCGCGGTCGTGCTGCGCCTGGGCCTCAAGGGCCTCAAGGTGGAGCGCCTGGGCCTTGGCGGTGTCCCGGAAGTAGGCCGGGATGATGCCCCACATGTCCTCGCACACGGCGAGGCCCGACGCCTCCACATCGAACAGAGCGTTGGACACCAGCACGCGCCCGTCCGTGGTCAGCTTCCGTAACTGCTCGGCGCTGTACTGGCGGGGGTTCTCGCGCACCAGCTTCACCAGATGCCGCTTGAGTTCGCCCGTGGTCTGCGCGATCACCTGGGCCTGCGCGAGGTTGATTTTGTCCTCGGTCAGCAGCTTGCGGCCCTCTTTGCCCAGGCCGTAGGCCAGCGTCAGGCGCTGCTCGACGCGCCGCAACGGGTGGCCGCTGCGGGCGGCAATCTCATCTGGCTTCATGCCCAGCCCGGTCAGCCGTGCGTACCCGTCCGCTTCCTCCAGGGGGGTCACGTCCTCGCGCTGCGAGTTTTCCGTGATGGCGAGTTCAATCAACTCCTGATCGATCAGGTGCCGGATCTGGACAGGCACCGTGTAGTCCCCGGCCACCTGGAGCATGGCGCTCTCGCCGCCCTGGTCGTCCACGAGTTCCAGGCCCTCGACCAGCAGCCCCACAGCGCGGTAACGGCGCTCCCCGGCCACAAGTTCATACGCGCCGTCCTCAGTAGGGTGCGGGCGCACCACGAGGTTCTGTAAGAGGCCCTTGTGGTAAATGTCCACGGCCAGCTCAAACAGTGGCTTGTCCTCAAAGGTGCGCCGGGGGTTGAAATCGCTGCGGCGCAGGCTGTTCCACGGTACACATACCACTTCGGCAGCGGGGGCCTCCTGGGGCTGCGTGAGGCGCAGGGCGGGCGTGGGGTCAGCGGGCAGGGGGGTTGCTGCGGTCATCTTGGCTCCTTTGTGCAGGGGGCGGGTGTGGATGGTGCCCCCTACACTCATGAGTATATCTTGGACTTACTTAGCTGTCAATAAAAGCAGGTATACCCGTAAGCAGGTAAACCCGCGTATGTCCGGGGGCACGCGCGAAGCGCCGCGCCTCCAGCGCGCGTTCTGGCCAGGAAACAGCCTCACCTGCATGCCGCTCGCGGATGTCCGGGGCCGCTGTTGGCCCTTGTCTTTTTGCTTTTGCCTTTGGCCCTTCCCCCCACATTTTCCCGGCGAGGGGCGGCGCGTGAGCGCCTCAGCGGCGCGCGCAGTGGAGGTCAAGGCTCCCCCCCTTGACCGCAGCGAGCACGACGCTAAGCTCGAAGAGCGCCCCGGTTGGGGAAACAACACCCGTGCGCCGTCAGGCGCTCCTTCGGTGCTTGCCCTTTCCCGGCCTCCGTGGGCCGGCAGGCTTGGCCACCTTGGATCGTTCCTCGATGCACGTGCGCTTCCAGCGGGGGGAAGGCGCGCACGCGCGCCGAGGGGGGCGGCCGTAGGCCCCCAGCGCAGGGGCGCACGCCGCCCCGAAGCCTCAGATCTAGGGAGTGACGTTCTTTTGCGAACTAAGCTGAGGTGAAAGATTCTGTGACTGAAAACCACCTGCGCGTCCCAGGAACTGAACGGAAGCAAATGGATTCCAAGCAGGTTAGACCGGAAACAGGTCAGCTATGTTGCCCGCACAGGCCGGAAGCCTAGCCCTGGCTCTTGACCCAGGAAGCAGACGTTTGAGGGTGCGGAGCACGGCCTGGCGACGAGTATCCTGTTCGACCACGGCCCCCAGACCCTCGAACATCAGGACTTCTGCCTCCTGTGCCGCGCGTTGCCCTTCCAGATCAGTGCGGGCGGTTAGCACCAGTGCCAAATCGCAGCGACCTACCCCGTGGCCTGCGTGATGAAAATCCATCACCAGGTAGCCAGGGTGATCCCGCTGACATAACCAGCCCACCAGCGCCCGAGTCATGCCGGGTTGGGTGACGTCGCCGAGCTGACGTACGTTCAGCGTGACGACGCATCGGCCCTCCTGATCGGCCACGTGTTGACCAACGCCCTTTATCGGCCGTGGGAAATCACCCATCAGCCTCTGCACAGACTTGGCGGAGGCAAGTTCGCCGACCAGGCCGGCGTCTCGTAATTTCGACACCACACGATGGTAGGTGACATCCCCTGATTCTCCTTCCACGTGCAGGAGCAGCCATCGACGACAGCCCTTCGCCGTGACCTCGACCATGACCCGTCCAGCGTGCCCCGGTTTCAGCTCGCCAAAGAGTTCAGCCAGTACGACCGACGAGCGTTCAGATGAGGGATCAGCCCTGGTGGGGGGTTGGAATTGGAAAGTCAGGACGGTGCCAAGATCAGGCTTACGCGAGTCGTCTCTCCTGGCAGGGTCACTGTGCATAACCCTATTGTGGAAAGAACGGATCAAAACTGTAGGTCAGTAAGGGGTAACGTGCTCATAGCCTTATTATTGAGTGCTACAGACTCAGATCTGTACCCCAGCATGATTGGTGCGCTGCATGTGCCGTCAACGACGAGAGCGCACGTAGGGGCTCTGGCATCCTCACCCTGGTGTCTGCCAGAGTCTTGAACATGACGATCAGGGATGCCAGCTGGGAACAGCGATACCAGCAACTCGTTGATACAGCCGTCTCCAACAACACAGAGTTCCATCGCTGGCTTCGAACCTGGGCCGACCTTGAAGCAGAGGTCTATGAGCAGGGAACGGCCCTCCTGAGGGCCTATCAGGCCGATATGACGAACGAAGAGGTCAAGCGCGAACGTCAAACCTTTCTGACGACCCGACGTCCAGGCCTGCAGGCCCTTCACGACCGGGCTGCCCAGATGGCAGTCGAGTGGAGTGAGCACTTCTCGGTGCCGAAGGACTGGCGACAGGCGTTTATGTACTTCGGCGTGGTCGCTCGCCAGGCGAAGCAGCCCAGTGGTGATCTTGATGGTCAGGTCGAACTTATCGGGGGGGAGCTGTCGGCGCTCTTCTCCCAGCTGCCGTATCGCCTGCATGGCGAGCCAGTGGAGGCTCGTACGCGCGCGGCGCTTGCGGTCTCCCCTGACCGGGCACAGCGTCACGCTGCCTTCCAAAGTTCACGAGAGGCGCGTCTGGCCGTCATCCCCGAGGTAGTTCACCTCATGCGCCGGTCACTGGACTTGCGCCGTGAAATCGCCCGGCGCGCCGGATACGACACCGCACATCAGCACCTGTGGTCTTTGTTGGAACGCGTCGACTACACGCCACAGGACGTTCACACATTTCGGACGTCTGTCCGCGAGCACTTGACGCCTCTCCTGGTGGCCTTCCGCAACCGGCGCAAGGCCCTGCTGAGGGTCGAAGCGCTGAAACCCTGGGATCTCACGATTGATCCCTTCGGCGGAGCGGCGCAGCCGCGCTTTGCTGATGAGGCAGAGTTGATAGAGCGGGTGGCCGACTCACTGCCCCTGCCTGGACTCGGTGATCAGGTGCGCCGCCTGTGGCGCACCGGACTCCTCGACCTAACTGCTCGGCCGGGCAAAGCCGACCGCTCTTACAGTGATTTTCTGGCTCACCAGCGTCTCCCCTACGTTCAGATGCGCCTGCAGCCCACTCCAGACGCAGTGCAGATCCTGTATCACGAGCTGGGCCACGTGGCACAACTGTCTGGAGTGAAACGCGGCTCGCCGTTCTGGCACCACTTCCCCGGTGTAGAGATGCGAGAATTCGTAGCCCAGAATTTTGAGTTGTGGTCGCTGAACCAACTGCCAACGCTCTTCACGTTCGACGATGCACCGGGACACGTCCTGCGCTTCTACGAAAAGACGCTGGCGCGCATGGTGGGTCAATGCGTGATGGATGAATTTCAGGAATGGTTTTACAGCTGTGAGCACACCCCTGATCAGAGTCAGATGGAAGAGGTCTGGCAGCATATCTCTGACCAGTATCCGACTGGGATCGACCGCGAGGGATTGCCAGCCAGCGAGCCACTGGGGTATGCCACTGCCCAGGTCGTCCGTCGCCCGCTCGTCGGCATCGAATACGCGCTGGCGTGGAGCTGGGCATTTGCCTTCGTATCCCAGGCGGAAGTGGCACCTGACCAGACCTTCAGCCATCTGGCAGAGGCGCTCCTGCTAGGCAACACCCGGCCACTGCCTGAGTTGTTGCGGGTAGCTGGCGTCGCCTTCTCGTTATCAGCAACGCAGGTGGAAACACTGCACATGCCTATGCAACAGGCCCTTAACCGCGCGTCATCTCATCGCTCTGCCATCTGAACGCAGCAGACTTTGGCATGAAGCATTTCAGGCGCTTGGTGCTCCTTACGCTCGGCTTCCTCTCGCTGAGCAACGCTCTGAGTGGTCACGCTTATGCGGCGGCGTTCACTCCAACGATGGTCACCGACGGCATGCCGGGTGGCGGCGATAACGACCCTGAACCTGATCAGGATTAGTATCTCATCGACGTTAGGTTATGCACACTGATCCCCTGCCGCCCTTTCACCGCTGGGCGGCAGTCTTTGAATGGGAAGACGCGGCGTTAGGTGGTGGCGCAACCACCGAAGACCTGGCGCGCCGCTATACCTTGCTCGCGTGTACGCCGGCGCAAGTGCGTGCCGCTCTCCTATATCACCGGGCACGCATGGACGATCAGCGGGATGAGGCGCTGCACCGGGCGTATGGTCTGGCACACAACCGGCTACTGCAGCTCTATGTACTGGCGGTGTCCTGCTTGACCCGCCGGGGCCGCGCCATGGTGGTGCTCGACCCCGACGACCTGACATTCAGTGACGTCCTGCTGGACGGCCTCCGGGAAGTGAGAAGGCTAGAAGACGGCGACGTATCCCGCGTGGAAGTCGAGTACAGGCTCTTGGAAGCCCTCCACTATGACCAGTACGCCTCTGGCGATCACTCCAGCGCAATTGTGACTGCCAAGGAAATGTTGCTGCTCGCCACGCTTGCACAGGTACCCCGATCGATGGCCACCGCGCGGCGCTATTACCAAAGTGCTATCGCTCAGGCAGGCCGCTACCACGAGGATTTGACCGAGCGCCAGCGGACACTGCGCAGCCTGCGGCCAGATGACCCGGCGCGCCTGAAAGAGCGCAAAGGCCTCGCCATTGCCCAGCTGAACGTGGGTGATCTCAGGGGAGCCCTGGACACGGCTCATGCGGCGCCACAGCTACCAATACATCAGACGCTCGCACAGGCTGTCGTGGGCATATTTGAGCCCGATGCGCAAAACCATTTTGTGGATCGCGGTTTGGGCTGGATTGCCGAGTGCCTGTGGCATCTGGCGCGCATCGACAGTGTGCCGCCCTGGCGGCCACTTGATCGCCGGGCGCTCGCCACGGCGGCGCTGTGCATCATCCGCGAACACAACCAGCGGCGCGCACTTACGGATCGCGCCTTTCTCGCCTGGTTGGAAGCACGGGCACGCCTAGAGGCCGGTGAATACGGTCTGGCACGTCACCTGGTACAGTCGGTGGCCCCCATCGACGCTGAGGATCTGCTGACTCGCACCCTCCTGGGCGGCGCGCGGCTCGATCTTGCCCTAACCGACCAGGCCTATCAGACCCAGACGGTGGCCCATTCCGAGGACGAACTGCGGCAGATCTTCGCCCTGGCCCGCTCTTTGCGACATGGTTCACCAAGCGGCCTGGCCGATATCCTCCAGCGCTGGCACCCGCGCGCCGCCGCCTACATGGCGCTGTGCCCACAGCCTGTGCCAGAACTACTCGGTGCCAGCGAGGCTGTCCTCAAATGTCACCGGCGCGCTGAGGTGTACGGCGTGGTGTTGCCGCCTGCTGTGGCGCTCGACGAGGCCCTGCGGCGCTACGACCTGCCCACGGTGGCTGAGCGGCCGGGCAGCAATGCCCGCTTTCAGCGCCAGCGCCTGTTGGTGCGTCGGGGCACCCTGGACTACTGGCGGCCGGTCGTGCTAGCCGCCCCTCTAGCCGCTGCCCTGCGCTCGGTGCGTTCGGGCACCCACGATGAGGCGGCCGCCCGACTCGACGCGGAATTTGGCTCGGTGCCCGGTCAGGTGCCTGTAGGAACCGAGGCGCTGGTGGAAGCGCTCCGTCTGGCCATTGCTCAGAAGGACGAGCGGGGCACCTCACTGCTGCACTGATAGGCCATCTCTCCCTCACTGTGCGGTGCTCACGTTGTGGCCCTGCCCCTCCAGGCGGTGGTGTAGGCTGATCGCGTGCTGGAACCCGATCATCTCCGCCGCGCGCTCATTGAAGAGATGTTCCAGTGGGGCCCTGCCCTGGTCGGAGATGTGCGGGCCCGGTATCCCGCCACCCTCGTGCGGGAACTGGTGACGCTCGCCATCCTGGCCCGGCGCAAGTTCAGAGGTTTTGAAGTCTATGTGCTGTCTGGCAAGGGCCTGAGACCGTACGGCCTCGCCCTTCGCTACAACTATGTCCCGGCCCGCTCCACGGTATTGGGCAGCCTCATCCTGCGTGCCCAGGCCCGCGTCTGGCAAGAGGCAGGGTACAGGGTCGAACCCTATGAGGAGTACACCAAGAAAGGGCGCGGCAACCTCGCGCTGGCCCGCCGAGACGATGAACTGGTGGCGCTGGTCGGACGTCCCTCACTGACCATTCGTGCCCTGCGGATGATCGCTGACCATCTGGCAGAACAGACCCCTACTGTTCGACGACTCCAGGTCTACATCGTGCCTGGAGATCACGATCCGGTGCTGCTCTCCGCCCAGACCGTCAGCGGCCTCCCCGTCACCATCACCGAGCTGCCGCTGTCCAGCGTGACCCGCTATACCCCGGATGGGGTGACGGACGACCTCCAGACGGCCACCGCCTGAGCAGCTCTACTGGCGGTGCCGTTCCAGATACTCCTCCAGCGCCTGATGCAGCTCACTCTTGATACTGACGCGTTCCTGGCCCGGTCTCTTCTGGGCCTTTTTGGTGGCCACATGAATCTGGAGCCGCCGGTTCAGGTCGACGTCGAGGTAGGAGGTGAACTTCACCTCACCCGTTCCCGTCGCTTCCACGGGCGACTGCTCGGCGACCGCCTCCGGCTTCTTGAGTCGATCCATCAACCCAAACTTGGAGCTATCCGCCCTCGACTTACTTGACATGGTTCAGCACCTCGCGTGACACCAGTTCGTAATCCATCCACACCAGCTTGGCGTACCGGTCGCCGCGGACGTCGCGGACGCAGATACCCTCGCGCGCCGCCTTGCTGACCGCCACGGCGTGCCGGATGGAGTGACCGAACAGCGGAATCCCGGCGGTGTCCAGCTCCAGCCGCATGTCCAGGCCGTCCGCGTTGGGGGCGGGGGGCACGTCGGTGAGGAGTACCCGGTAGTTGGTCACGCCCTTCTCCAGCAGCGGCTGGAGGGTGGCCACCAGGCCGTCGGCCGAGACGCCATCGGGTTTGGTGGGGATGATCAGGAGCGAGGAATTGCGGGCCAGGGCCACCAGCTCGCCTGCGCCCTCACCACCCTTGGTGTCCAGGATGATGAAGTCATACCCCTCCCCTGGGTTCTTCTGCTCCATGAAGGCGCTGTAGAGCTGCACCTCGAAACCCCAACCTGCGTAGTCCTCCTTCTTGGTCGTCCAGTTCCAGGCTGAGCGCAGGCGCTCGTCCGCGTCCACCAGCAGGGCGCGGCCACGACCGGCGAAGTGGGCCGCGAGGGTCACGGCTGACGTGCTCTTGCCCACGCCTCCCTTCTCAGAAGCCACACTGATTATTTTCATGATGACAGTTTACCAGCAAACGGGTTTACTGCAAAAGAGGCAAACTGTCATACGGCCAAATAGGGCTCAATTTGAACAGGTCGTCCAGGTGCACGCCTTCCAGCAACTCCGCCTGGATCTGCAGCACACAACCTGTTCCCGTCCACTCATGCGGCAGCGTCGCGTCCCGCATGCCCCGTCACATCTCCAGCCCTTGCTGCTGCTGCTGCTCTTGCACAAGCGTAGGGAAGGAACTGGCCTTCATCTCGACGTGCGCGCCGGGTTGCACTCCGCGCGGCAGATCCCGGGACTGCCCCACCACGATCTCTTCACTGCCCCGCAGGATGACGTGCTCCCCGGCTTTCAGGTGCAGTTGCCCCGCGTACTCCCGGCCCGGTGTGGCCGTCGTGAGATACAGCCGATCCACCTGATCGCCGTACCGCGCTTGCAGGGTTTCCAGGCCGCGCTCCAGGAACCGGGCACGGTCAGGATCTGTGATCTCTGCGAACAGGCGGCGCATGGTGCTGGGGTCGCCCTGTGAGGCGTCGAAACTGGCCAGGGTCATGCGCTGCTGCGTCACCGCCTGGAACTGGATAGCATGCCCGGCCCGCTCGCCGAGTTGGGTCATGAACTCGCGCTGCGTCCGCCCGTTGCCCTCACGGAAGGCGTGAATCTGGTTGAGCTGCCCGAACAGGTCAGCGGCGCGGTCGCTGAACGCCTCCCGGCTCAAGTTCCGTAAGTGATCGTCCTGGCCAAGCTGCGAGAACAGGCGGTCAAGCTCAGCATTCACCCGACCTGGGGCCCCAAACTCGGTCATACCTTTGATCAGGGTGGGTGGCTGCTGGAAGCTCTGACCTTCCAGAATCAGCGGGTCGCCGCGTGTGGTGCCCGCCCACTCAAACACGTCCTGAAAAAGATGCTGGTGGATGGCACGCAGGTGATCGGCATCAAACTCGCCACGGGTGGTTATCGGTGCCGTGCCGTCTCGCAGTTCTAGGGCACGGAGGGTCGTGAGCCTCCGTTCGGCCACAACAAGTTCCCCGGCATCGTCGATGCCGAGGAGGTTTTTCATGGTGCCGCTAGCTTGTGAGTATGGATCCAGTGGAGACACGACCGTTTAAACCTTGCGGTTGGGATACTGGCTCAACACCTCTTCGCGGAGCTGGGCGGTCGTCTTCTTGCCCTGCACGTACTGCTCAAGCCACTGCTGTTCCTGAGGAGTCAGGGGCATGCCCTCCATGGCGCTGCTGCGGCGGGCATGCTTGACGATCCGGGCACGTTCCACGCGGGCCTTGCGCTCTTCCACAGCCGCGTTTGCCACGGCCAGCAGGTCGCTGTTCTGGGTTGTGGTCATAGAACCTCCCTCTCCCTCTTATTCTACCATTTTGCCGATGAGGACGTAAGAAATTCATGCCAACGCATTATTTTGGAGTTTGCGAAACGCGTACCGATCGGGTGCATTTAGGCAGCTTTTTCGCACCTGCCCAGTGTCTGCGCCACGGCATTCATGACGGCACTCAGGCGACAGCCGCCGCCAGCTGCCCAGTGCTGTCCCCCTCTGTGTGAACCCTCAGGCAAGCTGAGCGTTTTCGCCGCTCATTCCCGATTTGCCCTTCTGTTTATACTACCTATAATGTGTGTTAGACCAAGATAAGGAGTGACCCAGTGACACTCTTACCTCAGACCAGCCCTACCCCCCTCGACCCGATACAACTGGTTCTTGACTCCGTGACCTCTCCGCTGACCAAGGCGGCCTACAAGAAATCGCTCGACGACTTCTTCACCTGGTGGGGTGAACAGGGGAGACCTCCACTCACGAAGGCAGTCGTACAGAGGTACGTCGCTGTGCTGCTCGAAGAGGGCCGGTCTTCCTCCAGCGTGAATGTCCGGCTCTCCGCTATCCGCAAACTCGTCCGTGAGGCCGCAGATAACGGACAACTTGCGTCGTTTGAGGCAGAGAGCATCGCCCGGGTCAAGGGAATTAAGAAGCAGGGGCGGCGCACGGGCGCCTGGCTCAGCCGTACCCAGGCCCAGGAGTTGTTGCTGGCGCCGGACACCTCCACCTTAAGGGGCCTACGAGACCGGGCGCTGCTGGCCGTCCTCCTAGGGTGTGGATTACGTCGTTCGGAATTGGTCAACCTGACCTTCGATCACCTTCAGCAGCGTGAGGGCCGCTGGGTGGTGCTTGATCTCACTGGCAAGCACGGCCGCACCCGCACGGTGCCCATGCCGAGCTGGTGTAAGGCAGCGGTCGATGCGTGGACTAAGACCGCGAGTCTTTCGACGGGGCACGTGTTCCGTCCCACCGCGCCACGCGGGGAGCACGTCCTTGCCCGTGAGCAGCTGTCTCACGAGGCCGTCGCGCTAACCGTGCGCAAGTACGGGCGCCGGCTTGGGCACGCGAATCTCACCCCCGAGGATCTGGAGGGCGTGCGGCTCGCCCCCCACGACCTGCGCCGGACGTTCGCCAAGCTCGCCCACAAGGGCGGGGCGCCTATCGACCAGATCCAGCTCTCGTTGGGGCACGCCAGCATACAGACCACGGAGGTCTACCTCGGGGTGGATCAGAACTTGGAAAGTGCCCCGTGCGACGTGCTGGGATTGTCCCTCAAAGGAGAGTAAAGTCCGCGGGCGAGACGCCGGTCTTGCCTGGCTGTGGCGCAGATACCCGTTCACCGGGCTGCCAGGCGCCTGGTTTGTATCTCTGTTTGGAGAGCATGGAGGCGAAAAGTGCTCCCATTCTGCCTCGCCCGGCTGTCCTCACAGCAGGGCGCGATCCGCAAGAAGTTAAGGTGGTGGCTATGCCACGTCTCTCAAGTCTCATGCTTTGCGTGACGGTCTCCTGTGCGCTTGCGCAGGCCTCGCCGGGCATTGTTGTCCAGCAGAACAACGTCATGCTGAATTACGCGCCCTTCACGGGGTTCTCGGTTCGCGTGGAAAGCCAGCTTGCCGCAGACTTCCCCAGGACAGCGCGTTTGGTGCAGGCAGAGTTCGTGTGTGATGGCATCGAAGTCAGCAACATGACACGGGCAGACTCCTCGGACGTTGCTGCCTGGCGCAAGCAGTTTGTCCAGGGAAACTCCCTGGTGATCGGCGCCACCCGCGTCACCTGCTCCAACAACCGCATTAACATCCGCACCGGCAGTCAGGCCGCGCTCCGCGCTCGCTTTGAGCCGTTTCAGCCAGAGGATCTCCTTGTTCTGAAGGCCAGAAACAGCCTGCCCGCCCTGGCCATCTCCCCGGACGGTGTGAATCTCCTGGGCTTCGTATTCGTTTTTGAAAAGGGCAAGGTCACGACCACCAACCAGGGCGGTCAAATGGCCGTCACGCAGGGCAGCAAGCCCCGTCCAGTGCTCTTCGACGGAAAGCTCACGCCGGTGCCGCTCAATGACAAGCGGCCTTACACCCTGCACACGTCAGTGCTGGGAAGCAAAGTCTGGTCGAACCTTCGCGTGGATCCGGCCAGCGGCACCGTCACGGTATGGTCAAGCACCAGGCCTCAGCCCTAGCCAGGGGCGTCTCGCTCCTCTTCTCACCTCGCACCCAAACGCGCGCAGTCCGGTAATGATTGTCCCTGGTAGCATGCAGCATGCGCCCGCTCCGCTACGTTCGGCAACTCGCCCGCCTGCCCGGCTGGGGCGTGTTGACGGTGTGCGCGCGGCTGGGGCGTCCGCGCGTCCGGGTGTGGTACGCCCGAACCCTGAACCGGGAGACCGGCCGCATGGAGTACGTGCACCGGCAGGTCGCCGAGCAGCTTCTTGGCCGCACGCTGCGGCCCGGCGAAGTGGTGCACCACGTCAACGGCAACCGGCAGGACAACCGGCCGGAGAATCTGCGGGTGTTGCCTTCCCAGCGGCACCACATGGTGCTCGAACACCTGGAGCGCAGGGCCAAGGCGGGCGCCGTGCCGTTGTTCTCCCTGGGTGAACTGGCTGGGCTTCAGGACTTTCACTGACCCCTCAAAAGCGCGCGCCCCACGTCTCGAACTTGGGGCGCGCACTGTAGGAAACGTCAATCATTTGGTCGGCTCCCTGGGCCGCTGTAATAGTGGCTGGTGCGCTGCCGGGTGGGCGGCTCGTCGTCGCCTGTCAGCCAGTCGCTGCGACCTGCGGCCTTCCCTGAATTCGAGATGCCGTCCAAAAGGGCCTCCGTCACGTACAACACACCCTTGAGTACATTCCAGGCAACTTTCAGAACAATCATGGTCAGATTCCCTTCCCGAGCCGGACAATGGTGCCCTCGGGTTCGCGTCCCTTGGCCACCGCCTCTAACGCCTCGGTGGCCTTCATCATCTCCACGACGCCGCGTTCGCGGATCAGCGCCATCCAGTAGAACACGGGCTCCGGGTGGAAGAGGGGCGCGAGGTTGGCGTTCTCACTGACGCGCTTCACACTGCGGCCGTGGGTGGTGCCCATGAGGCGGGCGCCGCTCCGCTGGCCGCCCGCAATCGTTTCCGCCTCGGCCTGGCGGTTGATTTCGTCCACGATCAGGACGCGCACGTTCTGGTTCTTGACCGCTTCCTCGATGAGCTGCGCTTGCAGGGCCTTCGACCGCACCGGCATCACGTCCACGTCCCCAATGCCCGGGTGCGGCACCTGGCCGTCGCCGGCCACATCACCCGATGTATCCACGATGACCGTCTGCATGGGCTGATACTCGGCGGCGATCTTGGCCGAGGAGCGCAGGATGGTCGTTTTCCCCACCCCGGCCTCCCCGATGATCAGGAGGCTGGGATCTTCCACAATGAACGGCCGCAGGGGTTCGGCCATGCCCTCGAAGTAGCGGCCCACGCGGAACGTGTACCCGATGGGCGCACCCTCCGGTGTGCCGTCCGCCATCATCACGCGCGTGATGCGGTGGCCGGTTCCGTCAATGCCGCGCCGGTTGTCGTCGCGGAAGGTGCCGCACTTGGCTCCCAGAAAGGCCAAGTCGTGCAGGCTGGTGACGTAGGGGTATGTACGGTACTGGCCGTCCACCAGCACCCACATTGGCCGGAGGACGCGCAGCTTGATCTCCTCGATGCAGGGCAGATCATCTTGAAGGATCTGCTGCACGCCCCTCGGGAGAAAGGCCAACAGCTTCTCCAGATCCTCGGCGACGTTGACGGCCCTCAGTGCGGGGGTCACGCGTTCTCCTCGCCGCCATGGACGCCGATCCTGCCCGACTGGATGGACAGGCGCAGCAGGCGGTTGTTCTCCTGCTGGAGCGCGTTGCCCGCGCGCATCTCGGCCCGGATGGTGTACAGCAGGCGAATCAGGGCCACCAGCACCGCGGCGATGATCAACAGGGGGAGACCTTTGGCGTCGAACAGGGTCACGGAAAGGCCGCCGATCAGCAGCACCACGCTCAGGAAGGTGTAGGGGGTAAACAGGCCGTTCATGAGGTTGTCGCGGAGTTCCGCACGGCGGGCTTTGGTTTGGCTGCGGGCTTCACGGGTGATGTGCGTCATTTCAGGCGTCCTCCGATGCGCAGAAAGGCTTCGTAGTCGGTGACGGTGCGTCCGTCCCCCAAGGCCCCCATGAACCAGGTCAAAAAGGTGTTGCTGGCTGTGCGCGGCAGCACCCGCAGGTCGGCCACGTTGGCAGCTCGGCCGAGCTGCGCGCTGGTGAACAGGTTGTCGTCCACCAGAACGTAGGCCGTGGTGCTGGCCACCTGCGCCTCAACCACGCCCGCGCCGGTCAGAGCAAGGCTGTTGGTGAGGCTGTCCTCCTTGGCCGCGAAAAACGGCACCGTGAGAACCACCACTCGCACGCGGCGGCCACTGTCCACGACAGCGGCGCGCAGGGCGTTCGCCATCTGCGGGTCATTGAGGTAGGGCACGTAGACCAGCACGCGCCGCTGGGCGGTGCCGATCAGGTTCAGGAACTTGCCGTAGGGCACAGGGCGGCCCTCCTGGGCCACCGCGCTTCCGGCGGCGAGCGTGAGCAGCAGGGCGAGTCCTTTTTTCATTTGCGAACCGCCACACCACTGAACATGCCAATGGCAGCCACCGGCACGCCGAACATCAGAACCCCAGCGAGAATCACTCCGATCAGCAGGCGCATGACCATGACGCCGAACGACACGAACGTGTCTGCAATATCGGCCAGCACGCCCGTGACCGCGTCCGCGATCTTCGTGAAGGCGGTGGTCTGCATCCAGTCGGTGAAGCTGGCCAGCGCGCCCATGTTCACGACCTTCTGGCACGGGTTGCTGTCAATGTTCGCCGGATCCACGTCCTTCGCGTTCTTGCAGCTCGCCAGCATGTTGTCCATTTTCGTGACCGTCTGCTGGTTGGCCTTGTCCGCGAGCTGCTGCTGCTCTTGCGCGGCCCAACCCAGGTGCTCGGTGTAATACTTCATCGACTTGGAGGGCTGCACCAGGGCGGTGTCAATGGCCCCCACCAGAATCAGCGGCATCAGCATCAGGCCCACCATGACGCCCACCCACGTGCCGAACATCGTCCAGAGCGCCCGCGTCTCATCCCAGTTCAGCAGCGCGAGCCCGAGCGGAACCCCCACCAGAATCAGCACCGTCAACCACCCGGCCGCCGTGATCAGCGTGCCATAGCCGCTCAGGAAGTATTGCAGGGCCGTGAACATGCCCCCCAACCTTTCCATCACGAACCCGACCACTTTGGTGCCCGCCGCCTTCAGGCCGGTGCTGGCGGCCGCCGCGCTTTCCCTGGCAGCCACCACGCGGCTGCCGTCCTTGGCAAAGGTCTTGGCAAGTGCGGCGCTCCCGGCTTTCATGGCGCCGCCCGCCTGCGGCAGCACGAGGGTGCTGCCCACCACCACGGTGGCGCCCAGCATGTCCGTGAAACTGCCCTGGGCCTCCTTGAGCTTGCCCTTGAAGTTGCCGCCGAAGGTGGTCAGACCGAAGGCGTAGGAGCCGCGGACAGTGCTGGTGGCCACGCTGCTGATGCT
The DNA here is from genome assembly GCF_014201805.1 of Deinococcus metalli. NCBI lineage: Bacteria > Thermotogati > Deinococcota > Deinococci > Deinococcales > Deinococcaceae > Deinococcus > Deinococcus metalli. The sequence continues at coordinate 39,902 of NZ_JACHFK010000015.1, forward strand.
CCAGCTCGCCGGGCTATATGCCGTGGCGATCAGCGCGCCGGTGATGAGAAAGCGCCCCGCAAGACGGTTGAACTGTTTCATGGCGTCGCCATCGGTGAATTGCAGAGCGGCAACCCCCCGGGCAAAGCCCAGAACCGCAATCGCTTCCGCAATGGTGATCCAGATTTTGTACATGGTGCTCTTCGTGAGGGCACTGCCGTTTCCAAACAGGGCGTCAAAAGGGTTCTCCCCCATGAAACCCGCGAGGTACTGCTGAAGCACATTGTCCGACTGGGCTTTGTAGTAATTGGACGTCGCCGTGATTTCCGGGGTGCCTGCAGCCAGGGCGACGGCACTCAGGAAAAAAGCCAGGGCCGTCAGGCGCAATGCGGGACGGCACATCAGTTGCCCCCCACGGCATTCACGGCGCTCTTGTTGATGGCCTTCGGATCCAGCAGACCCTCAAACATGGCCACGTACTGGGCATACTGCCGGGCAGCGGCACTGCCCGCTTCCAGATTGTCCTTTGCGGCTTCTTCCATGGCCTGCTTGATGTAGTTGTTCTGATCGGTGAGCGCGCTGCCTACGTCGTCCAGTTTGGCGATGAGCTGCGTGTTGGTCATCACCTGTTGCTTGGCGATTTCGGTCAGCAGTTGAAACTCGGTGATGCGCATGGACGCGTCTTGTTTCAAGCCTTCCGCCTGCATTTCGAGCTGGATTTGCAGCACCTCGCGCATGCTGAGGGCAGACTGGCCTTTCTGGGCCTGCTCGTCGGCGTAGCCGGGCCTTCCGGGCATCCCCACCATGTTCGTTGCCGAGTTGATGGCCGGGGCCAGGGCGGTTTCGACGGCCTTGTTGCTCTGATCCACCAGCTTTTTTGCCTGAGCGGCCTTCAGCAGCTCGCCGAAGGTGTCGACCGTCTGCTGGTAGCGGCCTGCGGTCTGGGCGGTCGTGAGGAAGGGGTTGGCCCGGGTGGCGTAGTCAGCGAGGCCACCCGGCGTGGTGACAGCCAGCCCGGCGTTGTCGTCCTTGTACCCGGACGCCTGCCCCCTCAGGACGCCGGTCATGGCGTCAAACAGCGTGGCGCGGAACTGGTTGTAGGATCCTTGCATGGACTCGTTGATGCTCGCGGTGACGGTGTTGAGCCCCTCAAACCCAAGCTTCTGGCCCAGGTAATCCACCGACTGCGACATGTACTTGCCCATGACCTCGGCACCGAAGGCCGTCCAGTCACCGTTCAGAACGTTGTCGTTTACAAAGGCGTAGCTCGATGCAATGTTGCAGATCCACTGGAGCTGCTTGCTGTTGCCCGCCGGGCCCTGGCCCGTGCTGCACGCTTTGGTGAGGTAGCCGCCGAGCTGTTGCCACTGGGCGCTGCCCTGGGCGCTGGCCGTGCCTGCCCCCAAAGCGAGAGAGAGGAAGAGAACACGTCTCATGCGTGCACCACCTCCTGGTGGTCTTGAGCGCCGCCTCGTAGAAACGCGGCCTCTTCTTCGCCGTCTCCAGCGCCGTCCGCGGCCTGTGGCACATCGTCCTCGTCTTCAGGCGGCAGCTCCGGGTAGTTCCCGGCGGCCAGATCCTCGACGGCACCCATAATGTCCCCGCCCCGACGCCCAATGGCCGCTTTGCGCAGGCGTCGGTGCTCTTTTTTGGACGACTGGAGCCAGAAGAACTCGCGGCTCTCCTCGACGCGCACGATCTCGCCGTCCGGATCGCCGTCCTCGGGCCGGTACACCAACAGCCAGTCGGCGTACTCGCCGTCCACTTTGGTCAGTTTGCCCACGGCGTCTGCGATGGTCTCCGGCAAGTCCAGGTTCAGAACAGCGTCCCCTGGCTTGCCGATCTTGCCCAGCCAGATAAAGTTGAAACTCTCGTTCAACTCGGGCATGTACTGGGTGTCGCTGGGCAGCTGCATGGCGCCGCCCACCGCGAGGCCATAGGAGCGGCCCAGACGCAGCCACTCGCTGATGTAGTTGCGGTCGGTCTGCGTCTTGATCTGCTGGGTCATTTCGTCAATGAAGCAGATTTTCCAGTCTCCCTCCGGCGCGAGCTTGGCGGTGTGCAGTACGCGGTCGGAGATGATGTGCATGGCGATCTTGCGCCGCTTCTCGTCAGTCGGGCCGATGCTGCTCAGATCGTAGTAGACCTGCCGGGCAGGCTTCTTCGCGTTCTCGGACGTGCGGCGGTCAATCAGCTGGCCCCAGTCGGAATCGCCCAGGAAGCGGCGCAGGCGGGTGGCGAGCGACCTGGCCATCCCCCGCTGGTCGGCACTCATTGAGCGGCCGTCACTGTACTGCGACATGGTTTCCAGCAGGTCGCGGACGTCCGACATGATGGGCGGCTCGTCCTCCTGCGAGTGGGCCATGTAGGTCAGCTTGAAGGCCTCCTCGATGATGGTGTCTTCCTCGCCGTTCACGCGCTCGTCACGCCCTGGAGGGGCGAAGTTGCGCACCAGCGTCAGCAAGAACAGCAGCTTGCCCGCGTCGGGCACCTTCTCGCCAGGCGGCAGATCCAAGGGGTTGAGGTAGGTGTCAGTCTTGCCGCCCATAACGATGTGCAGCCCGCCGATGCCCAGCACCCAGTCCTTGAGGTCATTCTTGCGGTCAATGATCGTGACCCAGGGATTGTAATGATCCACCAAGCCGTTGAGCTGAGAGACGACATTGAAGGTTTTGCCCCACCCAGTGGGAGCAATCACGATGAAATGGCTGGCGCTGGTGCCGGCTGCAAACGGATCGAACACCGTCAGGCCGTCCGCCGCGTTGCGGTAGACGATGGTGGGCTTGCCGATGCCCGGGAACGGCGCGATGGGCGGCATGAAGCCGACGGCGTTGCTCTCGACCACCTTGAAGGGAAACTCCGTGCGGCGGCCGTTGAAGGGCGCGCAGGCCTCGTACACGGCGATGCTCTGCCACCCGTGCATGATCGGGCGGCTGGCCTGGAAGCGTGCAAAGGCGCTCGTGGCCTCGTTCAGCATCTCGGTCATGTTCTCCTGGTTCTTGGCGAACAGGAGCACACTCACGCCCACGGTGTAGAAGTCGTCCTTGCTGTCGTAGACGTGTTCCAACGTCTCGTTGACCTCCTTGTGACGCTGGAGGGCGCTGGCGCTCGGCGCGTACTTCTCGCTATTGACGCTGCTGTACAGCCCACGCTTGGCGGTCTCCATCTTTTCCAGCTCGTTTTGCGGGTCAAGGTGCTGGTACTCGATGCAAAAGACCATGTTGCCGCTGACGATATTCTCTGCGACTTCTTGGAACAGCCCGAACTCGGTGTACCGGGGCAGGTCGTGCAGGCTCACGGCGTACACAAGGGTGCTGCCGTTCACGAGATACGCCTTGTCCTCGACGTGCAGGGGCGATTGCATGATCTGGCGACAGACGGTGAGGGGGTCAGGCTGACCCTCGATCACCGGCATGTTCTTCAGGCGCGAGGCCTCATCCAGCACCACCTCGGGGCTCGGCCCGCCCATGGCGTCGGGGGTGTTGTAGTAGTAGGCGGCGTCCTTGATGTCTTGGGCGTTCATCGGCTCGGCCTGGTAGCCCGCGTTCCGCAGGCGGTTGATCAGGTCGCGCCGGCGACTCTGGGCGCGCTGGACGGCGGCGCGCAGGTCGGCCTCGCTCGGCTCGTTGTCACGATTGAACGGCAGAGGCGGACGCACCGAGAGGGTCACGAAGAATTCCCAGCGCTTCAGGCGTCCTTTCTTGCGGCGGTCGTCCAGCAAGGCCATCTTCTTGTTCACCAGAAAGGCCGCCACTTCATTGCGGCGGCGGCCCACGGTGGTGACGGCGGCCAGGTCTTCGCGGCGTGCGGGGAGCTTCATCACGTAGATGCGAGCCCGCTCACCGACAGGCACAGCGAGCTTGAGCACGGCCTTCAAGTCATAGTGGCGACCGTTCAGCACGTGTTCACTCATCAGCAGCCGCGACGGCGGACGAATGCGCACGCCCACTTCGAACATGCCGTCATTGAGCAGCGAACTGGCCGGGCCGGTCTTGTCGTGGGGATCCAGCGAGTCGGGTACGATCTCCCAGTAGGGTTGCGTGTCGTTGATTGCGGACACCGTGCCCCCTGTGCGGGGGTCACGGCTCGTCTGGGGCTTCCGGGGTTGCCTGCTGGGCTGGTCAGATTTGTCCTTTCGACGGAACACCGCTCACCTCTTTCGTTGCCGGGCATCGGTCAGCACCGGCTTGTAGTTGCGTTCCGGCCCTACGTGGTAGTAGTCGGTTCGGTTCAGGTAGCTGTATATGTGGGTAAACAATTTGGGGTAGTTGCTCAGGGTTCGCCTGGAGAACAGCACCACCAGCAGCGTGACGCTGCCCGCCACCACCCCGTACACCATGGGGGCCGCGCCATTGGCGTTCGACAGCCCGGAGCCGAAAATACCAGCGCCCAGGACGGCCATGAACTCCCACAGGGTGAAGGTTCCGAAGAACCCACTCTTGGTGATGGTGCTGTACCCCTTAAAGCGGCGTTCGCTCACGATCTCTCCCGGGCTGCCTCAGCAGGTGGTGACGACTTTGACCAGCAGGCGGATCGCGCCGAGGCCGAGGATGGCGATGATGACGCCCACGATGCCGTCGTTGTCACGCTTGCCGACCGCGCGCCCGATGAAGAAGCCGATGAGGCCGCCGACCAGAATCACCACGAGGAATTTGAGGGACGTGAACCACGTCAGCCAGCCGTTGGCACCGCACACCGCGCCCGCAATGATCTCATCGGGCCTGTTGCTGCCGCTCCCGGTGAGGGTCTGCGCCACGGCGTGGTCTATCAAGCCGAACATCACCATGAACGCGGCCGTGAACAGGTACTGCGTCCGTGCCCGCGCATCCTGCACGCCCATCACGCCGCGCATGACCAGACGGGCCGACACGTCCCCCAGGCTCCGCACCTGCATGCCCACCACCAGCCGGGAAAAGTTCGCCTTCTTGCTCTGCATCATCATATGTGACCTCCCTGGTTTGGAACGTCTAAAACGCTCTTATCAAATACTAGTATGTAAACATTTCCCAAACAAGCTAGTATAGGGGTTATGAATAGGGCACTGTTTGAGAAGACGCGGCGGGAGGTTCAAGACGAGCTCAGGGCCCTGGGCGAGACGGTGGTAATTCCCGATCCAGACGACGGCGACTACCTCAGTACCTTCATGGCCATCCAGCGCAAGCACCCGCGCCTGGCCGCGAAGCTTGTAGAGGCGGAGCAGGCAGACCCTGCAGATTTGCTGCCGCCGCCCTCACCCCGCGCACCGCATCAGACGTGGCGCCACCGCATGAACCACATCACCGAGCGGCTGTTGATGCGGCGGGGGCTCGACGGGCACTTGGTGTGGGATCGCAACCGCGTGCTGCGCTCCGGCCTGATGGCGGCCGGAGTGCTCATGGGTGGCGTCCTGATCTACAGCGTGGCCGCACCCAAGCCCAAGACTGTCGTTGCGGCCAGCACCACGACCACCACAGAGCAGAACAGCGGCGGCCCTGAAGACAGCACCCCAGACGGTAAGGCAGACAGCACCGACACCAGCGGCGCTTTCCCAGACGGTGCACCGAACCCCAACAAGGCCTCGGATCCGGCCACCCAGGCAAAGCTCGACAACCTGGACGCGGAAGAGGCCACGGGAACCTTCACACCTGAGGAAACGCCCATTGATGAACCCCCTCAGCCCGTGACGGCCAGCACCAGCGCCGCCACACCGCCGCCGCCAGCCGTCTTTCGCGAGGTGGACGTACCGCAGGAACCAGCACCCGTCACCGCCCTTCCAGATGCCGCGCCGGTTCCGGTGGCCATTTCCAGCCCATCTGCCAGCGCTCCCTTTGGCGGCGAGGACTCTGCCCCCCCCGTACAGCCGTTCGCCGTGGCGGATACCCCTGAACCGGCCCCGGCTCCCGCCAAGCCCGTTGCCCTTCAAACTGTGGATCCGCCGCCCATGACCTCCTCCAGTCTCTTCGGCGGCGAGGCCAGTGCCCCAGCCCAGGGCAGGCCCTCGCCCGCCACCATGGCCGCGGCGGCACCTGAGGTCACGCCCCCAGAACGCGGGCAGGCCCTGATCTATCAAAAGCCCACTGAGGCGAAGACCACGGAGCAGCAGGCGCCCCCGCCCCAGTCGGCCCTGCTATATCAGGCGTCCGCAAAAGAAGGTGGTACCAGCAGTGGGGGAGCCAGCAGCGCGCCGCGCTCGGCGATGGTCTACCAGACCTCCGCGCAGGGCTCCAGCGCGGCAGGCACGGGCAGCAGTCTGACCGACCAGCAGGAACAAGGCGGCGTGACCACCGCCAGTGCCCGGGGCGGCGCGATCATGTACCAGCGCAGCGCCACGCCCCGGGCGCCCGCCGGTGCTCCAGCCAATACCACGGGTGGGGCGGAGTTCGGCAACGTGCCCGCCACACCGGATCCGGACGCACCGAAGTTCAGTCCCACCTCACAGATTCCCGCCAAGACCCTGACCGCCATTCGCACGGCCGCAGGCGTGGCCGTGCCGGTCGTGGTGGTTTCCAGCGAGGGCAACTGGATCGGCACCGCGTCCTATAACCCGGCCCTCGGGCGCGTGGACATGACCTTTGGCAGCTTCGTGCACATGAAGTCTGGCAAGACCTACCCGGTGCAGGCCCTCGGGTATCAGGCGGCGGGGGGCAACCTGTCGCAAGGAGTGGCGGCCAGCGTCCGCCCGATTGCGCCCACCCTCGGCCTCGATCTGGCCCGCGCGGGACTGAACAGCCTGAACGTGTACACCCAGGCGCTCTCCGCTGCCGGCACGACGACCACCAACGGCACCGTCACGACGGTCAACCGGCAGGCCCCGGCCTTCGTCCAGGTGCTCCAGGGCGAGTTGGGCAAGTTGGCGCAGCTCCCTGAAGGCAATGAGACCATCACGGTCGTGGCCGACGTCGCCACGAATACCGATGTGATCATCCTGTTCGGCGTGGAGCCGGCTGCAGGCGCCACCTGAAGGCAGCGAAAATGGGACTACACCTGGCGAAGGTCATACTCCTGGCCAACTCGGGCACCAGTACCTCACGATCCACAACGCTGGGATATACCCGCCTCCGTTTATCTAAACGGTTATGGGGTCACGCCAGAGCCGGAACAGGAATGCTCGCTCAGACTACTGCTCCAGGGACGCCTGGAGGGGATCTGGAGTGCGGAGCGGTCGCAGGTGACCACCTGCGACGGCCTCTGGGAGGGAGAAATCGTAGCGGCCGAGCAAGTTCACGTGCTCGTGGAGCAGCGGGGACAGGCGGGCGATGTCGGCCGGCGCGACCGGCCCCTGGGTCTGCGTCAGGTGGGTCAGGGCGTGCTGCAGGTAGCGCGTGTTCCATAGCACGAGGGCGTTCATGACCAGGCCCAGGGCCCCGAGCTGATCCTCCACTCCCTCCCGGTAGCGCTGGCGCAGTTCGCCCTTGCGGCCGTGAAAGACCGCCCGGGCCACCGCGTGGCGGCCCTCCCCACGGTTCAGCTGCACCAGGATGCGCCGGCGGTACCCGTCGTCCCGGACGGAGTTCAGCAGGTACAGCGTTTTCTCGATCCGGCCGATCTTCGCCACGGCCCGCCCGAGACCGGACAGGCTCCCACCGCGCTACACGGTGCGCATCACGGCCATCGCCTTGACCTGACCGAGTTTCAGCGACCCCGCCAGCCGCAGCATGTCCTCCCAGTGCTCCGCGATGAGCCGCTCGTTGATGACGTGCCGGCTCAGGTCATTCAGCACGCCGTAATCGGCGTTCCGATTCAGGCGCCAGAAGCGCTGGTCGCCCAGACCCTCGCTTCCCGATCAGGAACTGGCCACTGTGCGCCAGTGGAGTCCCGACGGCCCGCAGCTGATCCCATCCTTTGAGACCTCAACCCATCAAACGTGGTATATGTGTATCACTACACATTCAGCCTGTGCCGCCTGGACAGCGGCGTCACCTCCATGGAGGTTTTCCTGCGCACAGAACCGATCCCCCGTCCGGTATGTTCCTGATCGCCCCTTTCTCAAGGAGTCGAGCATGAGTCAGATCACACGCAGACGGTTCGTCGGATCGGGCATGACCATCGTGGCGCTGGCCAGCTTGCCCCGCGCCAGGGCGCAGGCCATGGCGCCCAGCCTGGGCTACCCGGCCACCAGGATCGGCAGCCTCGGCACGCTGAAAGAAGGCGTCGGCCAGTACTTCGCCTACCCCGACGACGCCGCGCAGGGCCTGCTGCTCAAACTCGGCAAGCCCGCCATCGGTGGCCTGGGGAAAGAGCGCGACATCGTGGCCTTCTCGGCGGCCTGCACACACATGGGCTGCGGGGTGGCCTACAAGGGGGAGCGGCTGCAGTGCCCGTGCCACTACTCGATGTTCGACCCGGCCAAAAACGGCCAGGTCTACCAGGGGCTCGCCAGCAGCTACCTGCCGCAGATCCCGCTGCGCATCGACGCGGCCGGGGACATCTACGCCGTGGCGGTCGAGGGCCTGATCTGGGGCCGCGCGCGCAACATCCTGTCCAAGGGAGCCTGACATGGCCGTCTACAAGCGCTACGACCAATTGCCCCTGCCGCCCAAGGGTGCCGAGGTACACAACACCGTCTGCCAGTACTGCACGGTCGGCTGCGGCTACAAGGTGTACGTCTGGCCAGCTGGGAAAGACGGCGGCCTGGCCGCGAACCAGAACGCCTTCGGCCGAGACTTCACAGCGCCGCAACCACCGATCGCGGGGCAACCCTACACCGAGGCCATGCACTCGGTGATCACGCGCGGCGGGAAGCAGATGAACGTCGCGATCGTGCCCGCCAAGGATTCCCCGATCAACCGCAACGGCGACCACTCCAGCCGCGGCGGCTCCAACGCGCTGACGCTTTTCGACGAGAGCCGCCCCACCCGCGACCGCCTGAAGTACCCCATGCTGCGCGTCGGGGACTCCTTCCAGGCGATTCCGTGGCAGGAAGCGCTGAACCTGATGGCCGGAATCATCAAGGGCGTGTACGACCAGCACGGCCCGGACGCGCTGACGGCCAAGGCCTACGACCACGGCGGCGGGGGTGGCGGTTTCGAGAACAACTGGGGCATCGGCAGCCTGTTCTTCACCGGTCTGAAGATGCAGTACGTCGCCATCCACAACCGCCCGGCGTACAACTCCGAGGTGTGGGGCAGCCGCGACCGGGGCGTGCACGAACTGAACTACACCGCCGAGGACGCCCGGCTGACCGACACGCTGATCCTGTGGGGCGCCAACCCCTACGAGACGGCCAGCGTGTTCTACACCGAGCACATGCTCCCGAACTTCGAGGGCGGCACCGAGACCGAGAAGGACGAGGCCTTCCCCGGCGAGGCGAAGGTGCCCACCCGCCTGATCGTGGTCGATCCACGGCGCACGTCCTCGCTCACCATCGCCGAGAGCATCGACAAGGATCGCGTGCTGCACCTGCGGCCGAACCTCGGCACGGACTACATCCTGGCCAACGCCATCGCGCGCGCCATCCACCAGCAGGGCTGGCACGACCAGGCGTTCATCGACGCCCGCACCGAGAAGGAGACCTGGGCCGACTACGCCGAGAAGAGTCTGCGGATCGGGATTCCCTACGCCACGGTCATGAAGGAGGCCGAGGCGATCACCGGCGTGAAGCGCGCCGACATGGAACAGGCCGCGCTGTGGATGGCCCGGCCCAAGAGTGGGGCCCGGCGGCGCAGCCTCCTGATCTACGAGAAGGGCATGATCTGGAACCTCAAGAACTACGACCAGATCGCGGCCGTCACTCAGCTGGCGGTGCTGGCCGGCAACATCGGCAAGCCTGGCACCGGCGTCGGACGCCAGGGTGGGCACCAGGAAGGCTATGTCCGGCCCGGCTACCCCGGCACGCGACCGCCGCCCAACGTGGACGAGTACCTCAAGGCCGGAAGCGGCAAGTTCTACTGGGTCATCGGCACCAACCCCTTCCTGACCACGCTCGATAACCAGGCGTATCGCAAGCGCATCAACGCGCGCACGAAGGTGCTCACCGACGCCCTGAGTCTGGACGGCGTCATGGGCGAGCCCGGCACCACCCAGGGCCTGATCGACCGGGTGCTCGAGCAGGTCGGCAGCGGCGACGGCCTGTTCATGGTCGTGCAGGATCTGTACATGACCGAGACCGCGCAGGCCGCGCACCTGGTGCTGCCGGCGGCGGGCTGGGGCGAGGCGAACCTCACCTCCATCAACTGCAACAGCCGCCTGCTGCGCCTCTACGAGCAGTTCATGGATCCCCCCGGCGACGCCAAACCCGACTGGCAGATCATGTCGCTCGTCGCGGGCCGGCTGGCTGACCTGTACAGGGCCGAGGGCAACACCGAGGCCGTGGCGCGCTTCAGCGGCATGACGTCATGGAAGAAGGACGAGGATCCCTTCCTGGAGGGCAGCAAGGCCTTCAAGGACAACGCCGTCAGCCCGGCCGACGAGGCCACCCTGGAAGCTGAGAACTACAAGGGCGTCACCTACGCCATGCTCAAACAGCTCGGGCAGAAGGGCGTCCAGACCCCGGTGCGCCAGGAAGGCGGCAAGGTCGTTGGTACCAAACGGCGCTACTCACAGCGCTTCGCCACCGACTCCGGCAAGTTCAAGTGGTACGGCACCGACGCCTGGGCCGGCTACCCCGAGCAGATCGACAAGTACCTGCACGGCGACATGGCCAGGCAGTACCCGTTCTGGATGACCACCGGCCGCAACCAGACCATCTGGCAGACGGCCTACCACGACCGCCGCATTGCCGAGAAGATGCTGAATGTGCCGCTGCCGTACATCGAACTGCACCCGCAGGACGGCGCGAAGCTGGGTCTCGCGGCGGGCGACATCGCCGAGGTGTCCAACATGGAGGGCAACGGCACCTTCCTGGTGCACCTCACCGACGCGGTGCGGCCGGGCATGATCTTCGCGCTGCAGTACCACCCGCGCGGCACATCCAACAGCATGATCAGCAACTACACCGACCCCAAGACCACCATCCCCTGGTACAAGGGCACCCGGGTGAGCATCCGCAGGACCTCGGGGCGGCTGGCCTCGGTGGCGTCCGTGACCAGCGCCCTGGAGGGCAACGAATTCCGATGAACAGATTTCTCGTCCTGACCGCCCTGGCCCTGGGCGCCTCTGCCTCTGCCGCCACCGGCGCAGCCGTCTACCAGGCCAACTGCGCCGGGTGCCATCAGGCGACCGGCAAGGGCGTCCCTGGGGCTTTCCCACCCCTCGCCGGCCACTTCACGAAGCTGCTGGCCGCCGGCGCCACAGGCCGCGCTTATGTCGGGCACGTGGCGCTCTACGGCCTGCAGGGTTCCATCAAGGTGAACGGCCAGACCTACGCCGGCGTGATGCCCGGCCAGAAGCAGCTCAGTGACGCCGACCTGGCGGCCGTGCTGAACCATGTGGCCACCAGTTTCGGGAACAAGTGGCCGGCCGGGCAGAAACCGTTCACGGCGGCTGAACTCGCGAAGCTGCGGGCCAAGGCACTCACGCCGGCTGCCGTCCTGAAAACCCGCCCCCCTGTGAAGTGATGGGGTCGTGAGCTGGCCGGTCGGGACGATGCCGACCGGCCAGCTCCCTGGAGGCCAACCATGACTGCCCGTCCATCCACCCTGGTTCACGCCACGCTGCCAGAGGCCCTGGCCGCGCTCCAGCACCTGCTGCCCGCACGCCGGGCCGAGGAGGTGCCCCTCACCGGGGGCCTGGGGCGGGTGCTCGCCTCCCCCCTGAGCGCCCGGGCGGATCATCCCAGTGCCACAGAAAGCGCCATGGACGGCGTGGCCTGCCGCGCAGCCGACGCGGCGCAGGTACCGGTCACCCTGAAGCTGGTCGGCGAGTCCCGCGCCGGAGCGCCCTTCGTCGGCACGCTGGGGCCGGGCGAAGCCGTGCGCATCTCGACGGGTGCGGTCATGCCGGCCGGGGCCGACGCGGTCTGCCGGCGTGAAGACCTGCGGCTGGATGGGGAGATCGTCACCCTGCTTGCCCCGGCGCGCCCGTCCGACGTGCGGGCACAGGGCAGCGACTTCCAGGCCGGTGACCCCGTGCTGGAGGCCGGCACGCGGCTGACCCCCGCCCGCCTGGCGCTGGCCGCCGCGATGGGCCACGCGGCGCTGCCGGTGGTGGCGGCGCTGCGGGTCGGCGTGCTCAGCGGCGGGGACGAACTGGTCGAGCCCGGCGGGTTCCTGCGGGCGGGGCAGACCTACAACGCCAATCCCTACGGCCTGTGGGCGGCGCTGCGCGAGGACGGTCATGATCCGGTGCTGCTGCCCGCTGCCGCCGACACTCCCGGCGCGCTGGAGGCCCGCCTGAACGCGGCCGGCGACCTCGACCTGCTGATCTCCAGCGGTGGGGTGGGGGCCGGGGGCCACGACCAGGTGCGCCGGCTGCTGGAGCGAGGCAACGTGCTGTTCAGCGGCCTGGGCATCCGGCCCGGGGCGCCCACCATGGCGGGCCGCTGGCAGGGCCGGCCGATCATCGCGCTGCCGGGCAACCCGGTGGCCGCCCTGGTCGTCTACGAGGTGCTGGTACGGCCGCTGCTCACGGGGAAGGAACCGCGTACCATCTCACTCCAGGCGGGCACGCCGTTCCGGGACGCGCCGGGCCGCACGGCGTACTGGCGCGCGCTGGTGCGCGGGAACGCGGCCTTCGACCAGAAGGAGCAGGGCTCGGGGATGCTGCGCTCGCTGGCGCAGTCAGACGCGCTGGTCGTCATCCCGGCGGGGGGCGGGGTGGCGGCGGGGGGCCAGGTCGAGGTGATCATGCTGAGCTGACCGGCCTCGTCTACACTCAGCGCATGACCCTGGTGGCCTCCGACGTCCTGGAACAGCTCAAGGCCCTCTCCAACGAGATCCGCTATGACCTCGTGCGCTTCCTCGGGGCGGGCGAACGCTGCGTGTGCGACCTCGAAGGCCTGACCGGCCTGCCACAGTCCAAGGTGTCCTACCATCTGGGGGTGCTGCGCGACGCGGGTCTGGTGACCGCGGAGCAGCGCGGCAAGAACATCTACTACGCGCTGTGTGAGGCGCGGCTCTTTCAGCTGGGCGGGCAGATGCTCACCGAGGTCTTTCACGATCCGGTGCGCCACGCCCATGAGGATGCCTCGCTCTGCGACTGATTCAGGCCGGTGCTGGATCGGCACGCGGGGCGCGTAGGCCCCAGGCGGACAGCGCCGCCAGTACCGTCAGGCCCCACAGGGAGGGCAGGTAAGTGCCGCTCCAGCTGAACAGCAGGCCCACGCCCAGCGGCGTCAGGGCCTGGGCGAGGTTGACCGGCCCGGCCAGGCGGCCGTTTACAGTGCCGAACAGCCCGGCGTCGTAGCGGGACAGCAGCAGATCGTTGCGGGCCAGGGTCAGGGCTCCGTTGGCCAGGCCGAAGAGCGTGATGGCCAGGCCGGCAAGCCACACGGAGGACGTGCTGGCGAGCAGCAGCGGGCCGAGGCCCAGGGTCACGAACAGCAGCGTGTTCAGCCGCAGAATGCCGAGCCGGGCCAGCAGCGGCGCGAACAGGATCCGGCCCGGCAGGGCCGCCAGACCCATCAGGCCGGCCAGGGCGGCGGCGACCGTCAGGCCCTCCCCACGGGCCAGCAGCAGGGGGGCGAGTTGCAGGCCGGTGCCCACCGACACGATGCGCGCCAGCGTGAAGCTCAGCACCAGCTGACGGAAGGCGGGGTCGGGGACGAAGGGCGAGGGCGCCGTGCGGTGCCTGGACTGCGGCCGGGCTGCCCGGGGCAACACCACCCACCCCAGTCCGGCCGTGATCATCAGCAGGCCCGCCAGTATCCCGAGTGCCATGGTCAACCCACCCGCCTGAAGTCCCGCGCTGGTGAGCGGCACGAAGATGGTGCTGGCCAGCCCGGCGATCAGCGTGATCGTGAGCGTAGCCCGGCGGCGGTCAGCCGTCTGGAACTGCTGCGCGACCACCGTGAACACCGGCTCGTAGAAGGTCAGGGTCATCGCCACGCCGGCGAGCACCCAGCACGCCACGAAAGCGGGGTAGGACGGGTGCAGACCCATCAAGCCCAGCGCGACGGCCCCGAGCGCCGCACCGCCGCTGATGAGCACCTTCCCGCCGAAGCGGTCGACCGCGCGCCCCACGACGGGGGCCAGCGCCGCGTTGGTGAGCAGCGCGAGCGTGAAGGCCAGGCCGGTCTGGGCGCGGCTCCAGCCGGCGGTCTGCTCGGTGGCCACCGCGAGCAGCGGTTGCGCGTAGTACAGCGCGCCGTACCCGGCCGTCGATAGGAACGCCAGCGTCCAGAGCAGGAGACGCTGGCGGGGAGGCGGGACGGTCACTGCAGGCTGATGGGAGCCTGGGGGGCACAGCAGCCGCTGTCAGGCGCACAGCCTTCGGACTGCGCCTCAGCCGCCGGCAGCCCGCAGGCGTCGCCGGCCTTGCACTGCACGCCGGGCGTGCGCAGGTGGACGACCGTGCGCCCGGCCTGTTCCTCGATATGGCTGACGTGGTACTGCAGCGCGGGCGAGGTGTCGGTGCCGTACTCGAAGCGCACCTCGGCCTCGTCCCGCACCGGGATGCGGCTGGTGACGCGGTCGTAGATGGCCAGGAACTTGCGGGTGGTCATGAAGCCGCCCCTGGCGTCCTGGGCGCTGCCGTCCATCAGCTGGATCACGGTCTCGCGCCAGCTGGCCGCCTTGCCCCCACAGTCCATGGCCTCGATGGTCACGGCCTTCACCTCGGTCACGTGGTAGCCGGGGCCGACGAGCGGTGAGCCGTGCAGCCAGAACTCCAGGGGACGCTGGAGCTGATCACGCAGACCGGTGATCAGCGTGTGGGTCGACACCTGGCCCTGGAGACCAGGGATGGCGGTGGGCAGGGTGGGCTCGGTCAGGGTGGTCATGGTGGCCTCCTCAGGCGGGGGTGGGCTGGGCAGTGGGGGACTGGGCGGTGGGGAACGCGGTGGGCGGCGTGTTCCGGGACGCCGCGGTCTGCAGCAGACCGAGCGTGTGGGCGGCCGTGTGGAGGCCGGCGTCACTCAGGGCGTAGTGCACCCAGCGGCCGCGTCTGGTGGCCGTCACCAGTCCAGCGTCGGTGAGCAGGCGCATGTGGTGGCTGACGGTGGGCTGTGCGAGGCCCAGGTGCGTCACGAGGTCGCACGCGCAGACCCCGTCCGGCCCCTGGCAGCACGCCGGGGTGGCGGTCGCCAGGAAGTGCAGCGCCCGCAGGCGGTGGGGGTCGCCCAGGGCCTTGAACAGGTCGGCCGTCACATCGAAGTCCATGAATGTATGGTGCCCGATAGATCGAAGATTGTCAATGCGTCCAGGCGTGGGGTGCGGTCAGGACGCGGCGGCTCCAGCCCGCAGCTGCGCCGCTTCCTTGGTTCCGTGGTACGCGTGTTCCTGGGCCCAGCAGGCGGCCGCCTCGACGTCGTAAGCCACACGCCGGAAGGTCACGCTCCAGACATCGCCCGCTCCTTCCAGCAGCACCCAGCGCGCCAGGGGTGAGCCATCCTTCTGGCGGCTCACCGCCCCGGCGTTCACCACGGTCAGCGGCCCGAGTTGCCGGACGTGTTCCAGGTGCGAGTGGCCGACGATCACCACCCGCGCTGACCCGGTGTCGCCCAGATGCTCACGGACGTGGTCGTCACCTGCCCAACTGTCGCCGTCGCGCAGCAAGTATGTCCACGCGCTGTCTGGCGTGCCGTGCGCGGCCAGCACCGCGCCGTCCGCCAGCGTCACGCGGGTCGGCAGCGCCGCGACGTACGCTCCCGCGCCCTGTGGTAGCACCCCGTGCAGCCATTCCAGCATGGCGCGCTTGACGGTGGTCTCGGTCAGCGTCTCGCCCAGCCGCTCGTCCGTGTTGCCCCGCACTTCCAGAACCCCATGCCGGGCCTTGAGCTCCTGTTGCAGGATCCACGCGCCCGCCGGATCGGCGCCGCCGAACAGCTGATCTCCCAGATTCACCCAGGCGTCCGGGCGGTGCTGCTCGATGTCGTTAGCCACGGCCTCCAGGGCAAAGCGGTTGCCGTGCACGTCGCCGAAGACCGCGATCCTCATGCGCGCTCAGCCAGCCAGTCCTGGATCCGCGCGTCGATCTCGTCCCGCACCCGGATGAACACAGCGAGGCGCTCCTCATCGCTGCCGGTCGCGGCAGCCGGATCCTCAAAGGGCCATGCGAGGCGGTAGCGGGCATTCGGGAAGATGGGGCAGCTCGCCTCAGCCCGGTCACAGACCGTGATGGCAAAGTGAAAATGCTCGGCGATCATGGGCTTGACGCCCTTGGAATGCAGGTGGTCGGTGGGCAGGCCCGCGTCCTGCAGGGCGCGAACAGTCAGCGGGTTGACCTCGCCAGGCTCAAGACCGGCCGAGACCACGTCATAGCGGTCGCCGGCGCGGTGTTCCAGCAGCACCTGGGCCATCTGGGAGCGGGCCGTATTGCCGGTGCAGATGAACAGCACGCGGGGCTTGCGAAGGGACGCGCCGGTGACGGGCTGGGTGGGGACAGGCTCGGTCATGCGTGGTCTCCTTGCGGCGCAAATTCCTGCGCCCGGTGCGGATCCGCCTCGACGGGCTGGCGGGGGCTGAGGACGTGGTTCACGGCGACCGCCAGCGCGGCCCCCAGCAGCGGGGCGACCCAGTACAGCCAGTGGGCCGTCCAGATCCCGCTCGCCAGCGCCGGGCCAAACGAGCGCGCCGGGTTCATACTCGCGCCGGTGATGGGGCCGCCCATCATGGCCTCTAGGGCCACCACGCCGCCTACCGCCCAGGGCAGGCCGCTGCGCAGCGCGACCAGCAGCAGGACGACGGTCATGATCAACTCCATCACAAAGGCCTGCCCGGCGCTTCCAGCGGGCACGGTGACACCGAGGTTCCCCTTCATCCCAAACAGCGCGAGCAGCACGAAGGCCGCCAGCGCCGCCCCGACGAGCTGCGCGGCGACGTAGGGCAGCACCCGAGACCTGGGAAAACGCCCCGCCAGGGTCAGGGCAAACGTGGCGGCGGGGTTGATGTGCGCCCCGCTGATGGGGGCCAGCGCGGCGATGACCACCGTGACGGTCAGCCCGAAGGTCAGCGCCACGCCCGCGTGGCCCAGCGCGCCGGTCTGGGCGTCGACCACGGCGGCTCCGGGGCCGAAGAAGATCAGGGCGAAGGTGCCGATCAGCTCGGCCGTCAGCGCGCGGTGCAGGGGGACGTCCATTCAGGTGACCAGCACGGCGGGGCTGTCGTCATAGCTGGGCGGCGCCGGCTGGCCGTCCTTCAGGCGTTGCACGAACGCATCAAACTGAGTCCGGAGCTGGTCGCGCACCTGGCGCCACCGGTCGAGGCTGCCCCCAGAGGGATCGGTGAAGGGGTAGTGACGACGCTCGGTTTTCCCCGGATAGACCGGACAGGACTCGGCGGCGCTGTCGCAGACCGTGACCACGTAGTCGAAGTTCATGGCGTCCGGAACGTCATAGAGGGTCTTGCTGGTGTGCGCATCCAGACTGAGACCAAGCTCGACCATGACGGTCTTCGCCTCATCCTTGACGCGGGTGGCCTCGGTGCCGGCGGAATGGACGTCCAGATCGAGTCCGGCTCGCCGGGCGGCGTCGCGGGTCAGGGCCTCGGCCATCTGGCTGCGGGCGCTGTTGTGCGTGCACAGGATCAGGACACGGATCATGCCGGCAGCCTAACAGATCAAGCCAATTCATTATGTCAGCTGGAGGTCAAGGGGGTTGGTGGCTTCGGCCAGGGCCGGTGGAGGGTCACCCGCAGGAGTGGCCGACACACACCGCCAGATTCAGGGTCACCGAGGGCGAACTGGCCGCCAAGCGGGAAAAATGGTTCCGGCCCTGAGGTTACCCCGTTATCGAGTCGGCCCGGCTGGCGCGTTCGCTTCTGGCCGTGGTGACCTGCCTAGTGAAAGACCCGGCCCAGCTCGGCCGTGTAGCGCGCCAGCTCGGGCGCCGGCGCCCCGGCCGCCGTGGCCGCCCGCACCCGCTCACGCAGGGCGTCCACATCCAGGGGATCGGCCTGCAGGAGCTGGTTGGCGTACAGCACCACCCGCCGCTCGTCACCCCGCGTGCGGGCGTGCTCCATTTCCCGGCGCAGCTCGATGGTCAGCGCCAGCCGCGCCTCGTCGCGCTTCTGCGCCACCCAGTCCGAGTGCTCCACCCACGGCAGGAACTCTCCCCGGTACAGGGCCAGCGCCCGGGCCACCTCGTGGTGGGCGATGGCGGTGAGCAATTCTTCGACATCCAGCTCCACCGCCATGCCCGGCCCCAGGCGGTACGCCGGCGCCCGGAACGGCCCCGCGCACGTCACGGCCTCGGGGCCCAGCTTGTCGCGCAAGTCCCAGATGCACTGACGCACGTACCCGGCCCCGCTCTGGGCGTCCTTTTCGGGAAACAGGGTCAGCTGCAGTTGCGCGCGGGTCTGGTCGGGTTCCAGGGCGAGGTAGGCGAGCAGGAGCGGGCTGTTGGGGTAGGCGAAGCGGATCGCCTCGTTGTCTCGCGTGACCAGGGTGCGCCCCAGCGTCGTGACCCGCAGCCGCATGGCGCCGTCCTCGGGCAGCCTCGGCGTGCCTGCGAGGTGCGAGAGGCGGTCGAGCAGCGGCTCCATGTACGGAGAGAGCTCGGGTTCGAGCACCGCGTACTTCACCAGCTCGGACAGTTCTTCGAGGTCTGGCTTGACCTCATGCAGCGCGCGCAGGGTCAGCATCGAGGTCAGGGCTTCGGAGAGTGCTTTTGCCACATCTTCATGGCGCCCGAGGCGCAGTTCGGCGGCCCCCTGGTGCAGCAGCACCCGGATCAGTTCGGGGATGGCCCCCGAGTCGCGGAACATCCGGGCGGCCGTTCGCAAACTCTCGGCGGCCTGATCGTCCTGACCCCGGCGCCGGCGCAGCACGCCGTCGGTGGCCCACAGGTGGGCCGACCATTGGGCCACGGGCAGCCCCAGACCGTGCAGCAGCTCGGCGGCGCGGCCGTGCTGAGGGCGCAGGCTGTGGTGCTCGGCCAGCCGGGAGGTCACCCACACCCGCAGGTGGTGATCCCCCAGCGCGTCGGCCACGGGAAGCAACGTTTCCAGGGCCGCCGCGTACTCCGCGTAGGCCCCGCTGAGCCGCCAGAGCTCGGCCTCGCTGAACGCCAGGTAGGCGGCCAGGCGCGGCGATGGGGAGAGCACGAGCAGTGCCTTCGCCCCCGCCAGGGTGCCCCGCGCGGCCTCCACCTCGCCGTCCTTGACCTGCAGGTCGAGCAGGGATTTGAGCGCGCTCAGGCGCGGGGCAGAGTCGGGCGCGACGGGCAGAGCGCGGATGGCCTCGGTGAGCAGCAGCCTGGCGCGGGGCGTGTTGCCCAGCACCGCGTGCATCTGCGCCAGGGACTGGGTGACGCGGGCGGTCAGCGCGTCGTCTCCATACGCGACATACCCATGCCAGGCGCGCTCCATTTTCAGCAGCCCCTCGTGAGTGTCGCCGGCCGCGAAGGCAGCCGCCCCCCACCAGCGCAGGGCGCGCAGCTGGAGTTCCGGGTCAAGCAGCGTGGGCAGGCACGCCTCGAAGTGGGCGCGGGCCTCGTCGAACCGCCCCAGCAGCCGCACGAGGTTGCCGAACTCGACGGTGCCCTCGGGGTCACCCAGGATGGCCGAGCGCTGAAGGGGCAGTTCGGCCTGGGGCAGCTCGCCGCTCCTGAGCAGAGCGATGCCGAGGAGGGCGTGTTCTCGTGCCGTCCTGGCCTGACCCAGAAGGCCGTCGATGATCGTGGCGTACTGTCCAGCCTGCAGGGCGTCTTCAAAGGGCGTCATGGTCACGGTTTTCGTTCCTAAACGGGAGGCGGGGTACGGTGGGGCATGGCCAAGAAATTGATGCTGGTGCTGGTCGCGCTCGTCCTCTCCACCGCCCTCGCCGGCCCCCCGGACTTCGGACACATGAGAACGGCAGTTGTAGCGAACGGTTCCACGGACTTCGGAGACCGGTGACGCGGCCCACCCAGCCCCAGCCTAGCCCGCGGCCCCTGCCCCACGCAGCGCAAGTGCGGACAGAGCCCCGGCCCGTGCGCCAGGCCATGCCGGTGCTCGGCGGCGCGCCGCTGGACTTCGGCGACCGCTAGGCTCAGCCCATCCCAGGGTGCCGCAAGCCGTCCTACAAGCGTCTGAGCGCTGCGAACGTAAAGGCACAACCAATCAAATTGGTTGTGCCTTACGTCTTGTTGATAGATCCGCTGGTTTTCCCCGGTGTTGCTCAGTATTTTTTTGCGGACTTCAAGTACAGGCCCATGCTGGCGCGGCCCTGTGCGCCCACCTGAGCACCGCGAACGACGTACCACTGCCCAGGAGTGTTGGACATGATGGCTGTGTCCGCCCCGGCGAACACGACGTTGCCAGTCATGGTCACGCCGGTCACGGGCAGGTAATACACCCGGGCCCCCAGCGCACGCAGCGGGGCGAAGGTCGCCGCGTTCTGCGCCGTGGTGAGCACGGTCAGCCTGGTGATGTCCCTGGATCGCAGCAGGCCCAGAATGCCCTTCTGGAAGGTGGCATTGGGGAAGGTGGCCCCCACCATCATCACCTCGCCGCGCACCAGCCTGAGCACAGCGGCAGGATCTTTGACCAGCGCGGGTTGGGTCGTTTGTGCCTGGGCTGGGGTGGCCAGGATCAGCACCAGGGGAAAAGTCAGAAACGTTCGCATAGTCACCTGTGCATGGAGTCGGCGGTGTGAGTCGGGCGCCGCTTCGGGGTCGTCGGCACGCAGCACGCGCGCTGCCGATTGCCGCTGCGGCCACGGCGTTGCTGTGCCCCTGGGGCGGGTTGCAGGCTGAGCGTTCCGCTGGGGCATGCCGGGCTCCTCAGCGAATCAGTGGCGCATAGTCAAAGGCTGGTTGGCCCTTCACACGGGGGATGTGATAACCCTCCGGCACGCTGCGCCAGTCGTAATGCGCCTGCATCCCGGCAAAGGGCAGTCCTGCCACATAGGGGGGCACCAACATGGGTTGAGGGAGCACCGCGGTGCCTGCAGGGTAGTTCTGAATGATGCCGGTGGCGAAGTATGTGATGGGGCGCAGGAATTTGGCCGTCACCGGCTCCGGCAGGAGCGTGGTGTGCAGCGTATTGAAGGCCTGGAAGAAGGTCGTGTAGCCCAGGCGCTCCTGGAAGGCCGGATTGGTGGGCGGCAGGGTGCGCTTGAACTCTTCGAAGGCCCACAGTCCGGGCGGGCTTCCGAGGGCGTCGTGACGGCCGGGCAGCAGGTGGGCGCTCAGGCTGGGGCTGCGCCACGTCGACTGGAAGTAGTACGGAGAGCTGTTCAGGGAGTAGAGCTGCGTGCTCTTGCTCTTGAAGGCGTCTTGCACGAGCTGCGCGAGATCCGTGAATGGCTTGGGGTTGACGCCATGGTTCATGACCGGCGCGACCACCGCACCGTCGCCCGGAGTCAGGGTTTTCCAGGGCAACCCGAAGAAGGAGGGGTTCTTCTTGTTGAACAGTGCCGCCACAACGTCCTTTTGGTAGTCCAGAAAATAGCTGCCGTGCGCGCGCTTCACGGCCCGTTGCACCCGCTGCTGCGCCTGGTTCATATCAAAGTACAGCGGCGCAGGCGCGGCGGGGTTGGTGGCGTATCTGCGGTCGCCCTGTAAGCAGAAGGTGGGCACCCCAAATACGTAGAAACACGTGCCCGGCAGGTACATGAAGGGCACGTCGGGAATCGGGTTCACGTTGACGCCGCTGCAGCGGTCAGCCGGATTGGTCTGTGGCCAGGGCAGGTAGCTGTCCAGGTGCAGGGCGTTGTCGTGGGTGCTGAGCGGCACGCGGCCTCCGAGCAGCCTGGATTTCGGCAGATCCTCCTTTTCCACCGTGACCTTCAACGTCGCCTCGTTGGTCTTCAGCTTTGAGGACAGATCCACCACGCACTGCGTCAGGTACAGCACGGGGTTGTTCAGCTCGATCATGGCGTTCCAGTAGTAGCGGTCCTCGTACCGCTGCCACGCGGCGCGCATATCGGTTGCGGCCGTCACGCTCGCCGCGTCGGTGGAGTAGGGCACGCTCCACTCGATCTTCGGGCACGTACTGGGGTCGGTGGCCTTGGGTTCAGCCCGGGCCTTCTGGCACGCGGCCAGATTTTCCTCATGGGCCTGACGCAGCGACGTATCGGTGACGCTCAGGTAGGGAATGCGCCCTTTGGGTAGGGCTCCGGCCCGGAAATCCGGGAAATGGAACAGGTAGCGCTGGAGCCCGCCGTAGTCGGGCTGTTCGTCACCGGCATTCTTCTTCGCCTGCTCCAGTGTGCCGCTTGCCGGAGCGCTGGGCGTTGGCAGCACCCCGGGTGGCGCTGAGGCAGCCGGCAGGCTGGGGGCAGCGGTCGGTGACGTGGGCAGGGGCGGGAGCTGGGGAAGCGCTGCGCCTCCAGAGGAGGCAAGCGCGAGGGTGGTGAGCAGGAGCCGCTGCCGCAGAGTGGTCACTTCACCGCAACCTTGTGGGAGAGGGTGAAGCTGCGGGCGGGCCCGAGCGTCTGCGCCGTCAGGGACGCAGTGATTTCGCTGGGGGCGTTCTTCACGCGCATGAGGCCCAGAATGGGGGCCATGCTACTGCGGGGCAGCGTGACCGGCACCAGCGTCAGAGGAGTGCGGCCGTCCGTGACCTGAAAGGTGTTCACGTTAGAAAACAGTGTTCCGCCCGTCGGGCTGGTGAGCATGTACGCCACCAGAGCGTCGTTGCCATCGCGCCAGGCCGTGACCACCAGGGTGGGTGTCGCCGCCACCGGGCGGGCGGCGGCTGGGGGTGGCGTGACTGCGACGGGCCGCGTGGCTGCGGGGGGCGTCACGGGGCGCGTAGCCTGCACGGCGGCGGGACGCGGGGCGGGTGTGGCCGCCGCTGGAGGCTGTGCCGTCGTGGCCGTTGCCCTGGGCTGTGTGGCGGGTGCCGCCGTGGTCTTGGCGATGGCCGGTGCCTGGGCCGGGCGGACGCTCGTCGGTGATGTCGCGGACTTGACGGCTGGCGCAACGGGCGTGGGCGTGGGCGCGGGGGGCACTTTCTCCTCCTTGAAGGTCTGAGCCGCGCTCTGGGCCGCCAGGGCGTCCGCCGTCATGAACTTGTACACCCGCGTCCCGCTGGGCGAGTTCGCCACCTGGAGGCGAATGGGCAGCACCGTCTCGTCATCGAGAATCAGGTTGAGGTCGGCTCCCCCGGCCCCCACCAGCACATCAAGGAAGATCATCTTCCCGTTCTCAGCGCGGGACACTGAGAAGTTCTTTTGCTTGCTCAGCTCCATGCTGATGCCGGTGACTTCAGCACCCATCACCTGCACCGTCACCTGATACAGCGGCGAGACGACCACCGTGGCCGGGCGCGTGCTGAGCACCTGGTCAATGGACACCGTCCGGTAGTAGACGTCGCTGGTCGCGGCCTCAGAAGGCATGGCACTCCCGAGCAGTAAAGCCAGGGCGAGGACAGCGATATGCGGGGCCGAGTGTGCAGAAATGTTCATGCTCATAATTACACCCTATCTCGTGATCGTTTACGTGAAAAGCGGGGCGGTAGAAGTCAGGGCCGGCGGATGGCGCGCTCAAACGCAGCCAGGTCGTCGGCCAGATCGTCCACGTCCACCTGCGGCGCAGGAGACACAGGCACGTCGTTCTCCAGGTCAAAGTCGGTGGCCGCTTCGACCATCGGGGCATCGTTGAGCGTGAGCGCTGCCGATACCGGGCGTCTCGCGGGGGCCGGCGAACCGGCACCCTCTCCACCCACCGTCACCACCTCGGGCTCAGTCACCGGCGCGGCCTGCACCACCTCTTCCGTTGGCATGACCACTGGCGGAGTCCGGTGCTTGATGGGCGGCGGCTTCATCGTCCTGGCCACCTTCGCCTGGGGCAGCGTGAACGGCTCCATGCGGTAGCCCGCGATCATCGGAAATTCGTTGCTCTTGATGAGCACGTTGCCCAGCGAAACTTCTAGCACTTCGTCGGTGGTGATCAGCTCGCGGGAGTTGAGCCCTGTCGTGTCAGAACGGCCGCTGTCCGAGTTCTCTGAGGTGCGGTTGTCGCCGAACATGTACCGCCCGGAACTCTCGCTGATGTACTTCGCGGTTCCCGGATCCTTCGGCGTGTAGAAGACCTTCGTGTGAGTGCCGCTCTTGACCGTGTCTGCGCCGTCCTCACCGTAATTCTTGTCCAGTTGCGATAGCGCCTGCACGTACACCAGCGCGATCATGCCGCGTCCGGCCACCGTGGAAATCAAGTCGTCCAGCATCGGCACCGCGAGGCGTCCGGCCTCGTCGAAGACAAACATGATAGGTACAAATTCGCCGTTCGGTTCCATGTCGTAGCTCTTAATAATCGACTCAATAATGGCCAAAATGACGGCACCGAAACTGTGAACTGTGTACTTGAGGTCGCTCTCTCGGAACACCATGTACAGGCTGGTTCGCTTTCTCAGCAGATCCGTTGCCTTAAAATCAGTCCCGCTGGTCATGTTGATGATGCCCTGTGACATCAAGTATTTCATCTTGGCAATGAGATTGATCCAACTGTTATTGAGGAACTTATCATTGCCAAACCCTTCCCAGTTGTACTCGCTCGGCTTCATGCCCACGAAGAAGCTCAGATTGCGGTGAACCTCCGGATCCCTGCTCTCCTTCTCCAGCATCAGGCAAGCACGCTCACAGCCCATGCCCAGGCAGTCACGAATGAAGGGCAGCACTGGCACATTCTTCTCTTTGGCCACCATCATGGCAGCGGTCAGAATGAAACTGGCGCGCAAGGCAAAGGCCTTGTTGCTCCCGTCACCGTCCGGGTTGAGAATCGCTTCAGCCGTGGCCTGCAACTGCTCGGGCGTATCGCGTTCCGCGAAGGGGTCGAACTGGTTGCTGGGGGCACCCGTGCTCGGGTTCAGCACGTACACGTCCTGGTTCATCACCTGACTGCGGTAGCCCGCCGTCATGTTGTAGAACTCGCCCTTAATGTCAATCACGACCACGCTGCCGCGCCAGTTCAGCAGGTTCGACGTGGCATTCAAACCCTTCCCTGCACGCGTCGGCCCAACGAACAGCACGTGCCCCACCTCCTTGCGCCCGGCCAAACCAGCGCGCAGGCCCACCATCTTGTCGTAGGCATACCCCAGCAGCACCTCGTCTCCATTGAGCTGCTTCACCATGGCGTCTTTGATCTCGTCCGGCCTGGCCCAGTGCGCTTTGTACATCGCGCGAAACTTTGCATCTCGACCATCGAAAAACCAGATGCCAAACACCAGCATTCCCAGCGCAGGCGCTAGCCAGACCAGGCCGCCGCTCAAAACGGCATGCAACCCCAGCGCCACTGCTCCGTAAAACGACAGCAGGCGCAGGAGGAACCAGTGATAGTGAATGATCATTCTGCGAACTCCTCCATCAATGCGGGCGCGCTCCACCGTCTCGGGAGGGTCATTCCTTCGGCCTGACGACCCTCAAGGTGTCTTTGGGCTGCCTGCTGCTCTTATCGCGCCACTCGTCCATGCGCCCGGAGTCCACCCGCGCACGTCGGTAGAACCACTGCTCAGGACGCCAGAACCGCGAGTAGCCGACAAAGGTCAATCCAAGAACTGCGTTCGTGTGCAACAGCAGCAGCTCCCACCACGGCACACCCCAGGCATTCATGTAAGCGCGGCGGCAGCTCGCTTTGGTCACACAATCCGAGATGTAGTTCAGCGGCTCCAGCTGGACGCCGTAACGGGCGTGGTACTGCTCCTGAATGCTCTTGAAGAGTCTCGTCCAGGCCTCGGCAGCGTCCGAATAGCCCGTCATCAGTGACGCGGCGATCAGGGCAAGTCCAATCATGAAGAGCAGGCGTGGGCGCTGGTCAACGTGCATCATGACCGCACCTCACATCTCCATTCCGAACGAAGCCTGCTGCTTCTTGGTGTTTTCCTTTTCACGATCCTCCTTCCGAGAGCCGCCTCCGTCCTCGACCCCCTGCGAACTGACTTCGCGTTTGGCTTCCAGCCATTTCGTGAACGCCTCCTGCCGCTGCGCTTTCCAGAGCTCCTCCTTCATGTGGCGGTCGTGATCGAAACGCATCTCCATGACCTTCGCCTGGACGTCGCCAAACTCGCGTAGATCCTTGAAGTCGTCACGGGTGAGCTTGCCGTCGGTGAACACCATGGCGTGTGCGTGGGGATGCTCCGTGTGTCCCTTCTCCCCGGCATGAGCCACAACGAAGAAGTGGGTGTATCCGGCAGCGGTCAAGGTTCGCGCCGCCCACTCCTGGGTCGTCTCATTTCCGAAGTTGTGATCTGGGCTCATCACCACACGGTAAGCATATGGGAAATGTTTGCAGCTTTCACCTACAAATTTATGCACGTCATCGGGATCCATGACCTCCTTCCCATTGAAGGCCTGCCGATGTGCGCCGTCTTCTCCGGGGCGAAACATCATGTAGTTGGCGGAAGCGAACGCCTTTCCTGTTCCTGCCGCACTCGGCCCGCGCGGGCCGCCTACGCGCACGTAGTTCGCCTTGATCACCACCCGTGTCGTTGGGCCGCCCCCGCGCCGCGCCGCACGCATTTGAATCCGCTGCACCTGCGCTGCACGCGGGGGTGAGGAGCGAACCTCCTTGCCCCGCCCCAAGCCGTTACTCATCGCTCAGATCCTCCTCCCTCACGCCCTTGCGGCGCAGGTTTTTCACGGCCGTCTTGTACGCGTGATCGCGCAGGCCGGACAACTGATTGACGTCGTATCCGTTGTCCTCCTTGTACTTGAATAGGGTCAGTCTCGACGCGATATTGCTTTCGACCGCCGCGTGCACCATCACCAGTCGCAGGTCTCGCAGATGCCGGTCAAACAGGCCCGTGAGAATGCCCTCTAACCTCGGCATCAGAAAGGTGGACGCCAGCTCGGTCTCCTGCTGCCCCAGCGCGAGCACCAGCAGCTCCTCCACCATCTGCGACCGCGTGATGCCGTTGGACACCGCCAATTTGTCTATCTGCTCGCATACCGTTGTCTCCACACGAGCACTCACCGAAATCCTTGCCATACCACAAGCATACAAATCGTAGACGAAAAAACAAGTCGTAGACGATCATTTCTCGTTCTAGTATGCAGAAATGTTCCATCGTAGACGTCTCTTATCCTGCCCTAACCCCTCTGCTCCCCGTAGCACCGCTGGAGGGGAGCGTTCAGAGGGGTTCCATGCAGTCGCCTCGTCCCAGGCGCCCCACACCCACGACACCGCGCTCGCCTAGAACGGGAGGAATCCTGGCCCAGGAGACCCCAGCACGGGCCCGTGCCTTCGCGCTCTGATTGAACGCCGATCTCGCAACCCGCCTTCTGCCCCGCTGCTGCTGGTGCTTGCGCTGGCTGGTCTACCGGGTGATTGGGCCAGGCCAGAGCAGAAAGGCACACGCAACCCCACCATGTGCCTCTCTGGGGGAAGTGACAGGCTTACTTGCGCTTGCCTTTGCGGTTGCCCGTGCGTCGGCGGAACTGTTCAGCCAAGTCCTTCATGCTGACGCTGCCGCTGAGGATGGCGTCTTTCGTGGCGAATGGGGACAGCCGCAGGGGAGCCGAGGTCTGCTGCTCCAGCCACGCCTGAAACTCGGCGGTGTTCTCCACGGCGTACTCCCGCTCCGAGGCCGTCTTCCTCGCGGGTCGGCTGTGTTCACCCCGGCCGACGTACTCCATGTCGAAGAGGTGATTGACAGGAGCGCCGTCGAACACGCCGATGCGTATGGCGTTCTTCAGGTTGATGATGAAGCGCTGGCGACGGTCACTGGGAATGTCAGCGATGAGGTCAGACAGAAAGGCGACGGGGGCCGGTCGGGTGTTCACTGCGCTGGTCATGGCGACATGGTACGCGGAATGAGGTGGGTTCCTCAAGCCGGATGAGCAGGGTTATGTTTGGCGCTGCCTCTCAATCTCCACACAGTATGTCTAGAACGTTTGCTGTCTGACGCAGTCTCAATTAGAGTAGATATATGGGAAATCTTCGCATAGTCTTGGTGAGTGGTTTGTTGCTGATCTCAACTGATGGAGGTGCGGCCTTCGCCCAATCGCTCACGGTAGCCTCCCGAGTAACGGCCAATCTGCTGCCGGTTCTTGAAGCCGAAGAGGTCACCCCCGTACCCCAGGCCTCCGTCTGTACTGCGTTGGCTTTCCGCGCTGACCCCGACGGTCGGCCCGTCATTCCAGCCGGCGCACGACTGCTGAATGCGGGTATTCCCGAGGATGAGATTACGGACGCCGTGCTGGAAGGGCTGTCGCTCGCGTTCACAGGCTCGGGCCTGAAGCTTGGCAAAGACCTGGTGCTGCTGACAGGCAAGCTCGCGTGGGTGCCGCAGGGAGATGCACAGCTCATGGTGGCCACGTTCGAGCGCGGTTCCTTCGTCGGGTTCTTCGACAGCCACACACAGAATGTGCGGGAGCGGTTGCTGTTCGGCGTTTCAGGGACGCAGGTCTGTCTGGTTCCCGGCTGATGCTCGTGGTGAGGGCGGCCGTGGGCGTGGGCCTCTCGAAAGCGGCCCGGCCTACCCCTCCCGTGGGGCAGATTCACGCGGTCTCCGGCTTCCAGCTCCGCACCATGCCGTGCACGTCCCAGACCTTCACCAACTGCGGTTCGCAATCAAAAGCGAGCCTTGTGGGGGATGACGGTGGCCGGGACGCCCCGCCCAGGCAGAACATGACAGCACTGTCATCGGCTTGTCCGTGGCGCCCTCCGGGTTGCAGGCATGCCGGTGTGTTGCTGGTCAGGTCACGCACCTGCGCTCTGATCGCCCTGGGTGTGCCGGAGTCGACTGTGCCGTACTTCCGGGTGGTGACGGGCGGAGACGAGGAAGGAGGTACGGGTGGCGCGGGTGCTGGGACGCTCGCCATAACGCGGCGGCCCAGTGTGCACCACCAGCGAACCAGTGATGACTGTGGTCAGCCGAGCGGTTCTCGCTCTGACCCCGTACATCCCGTCATTTCTGAGGAGATCTGGTCAGCGTTTGGGGGAGATCGACCATGATCCGTAGGCGCGCCTGCGGCCGCTTCGACGGCCGAACACTGACCAGAGCGTGTCCACATCGTCCCTCTGTGTGCGGCCACCGCTGGCCGGCAGTCAGGCAGATGGATTCAGGCCCGCCGGATCCGCCCGGTACAATGGTGCCATGCCCCCCAAAGCCGTGCGCCCCGTTCCCCTGCCCGGGGACGCCGGGATGACCGGTCACGACGAACGCAACCTCGGCCGCCTGGGGCTCATCAGCGCCCAGAAAACCGTGCCGGCCACCCTGCGCACCTGGTCGCGGGCGGTCACGCTACCGGACGGCCGGCCCGCCTCCATCGTCTGCACCGTCTCCGAGGGCCAGACGGTGCCGCACGGCCTGGACAACGACGTGATGGTGGGCTTGATCAGCCTGTGCTTCGAGGCCGGGCTCCCCAGCGACGGCAAGTTCAGCACCAGCGCCTACCGGCTGCTCAAGGCCAGCGGCTTTCCGACCACCGTGCAGTACTACCGCATTCTGGAGACGGCCCTCAAGCGGCTGACCGATGCCAAGTACACCGTCAAGGAGGGCTGGTACCGGCAGGGCGCCCAGATGTGGAGCACCCAGATGTTCAGTCAGGTGAGCTACCTCGCCTACAACGCCAAGAGCGAGCTGGGCGGCGCGAGCGTGCTGACCGTGCGCCTGGCCGATCCGATCATGGAGAACCTGCGGGCCGGTTACATCAAGCCGCTCGACGTGGCCTTCTACACCAGCCTGAGCCAACCGCTGGTGCGGGCGCTGTACCGTCAGCTGGACGCGCGGCGCTTCGACGAGGCGCGCAGCGACGGCCTGGCGCCGGGCTTCAGCGTGGCCCTGCGCGACTGGGCCGACAGCCTGGGCATCCTCTCGGCACGCTCCGACAAGGTGCGCGACGCGCTCTCGGGCGCCCACAGCGAACTGGTGGCGCGGCACTACCTCCAGGACGTGGTGTGGCGCGGCCGGGGCATGGGCGCGGCGCTGGAGTACGTGTTCGGTGAGCCGCCCCAGACCCAGCGGCCCGAGCTGGTCGAGCAACTCCTCGCGCGGGGCGTGAAGCGGGGGATGGCCCTGCGCCTGACCAATGTCTTTCCTGACCGCATTGCGCAGGCAGCGGTGCGTTTCGACCACTATCTCAAGACTGCCCGCACCGAGGTGGGCAACCGGGGTGGGTTGATGGTGGCCATGGTGACGCGGCCAGAGGACTATGCCGGTCTGGACGCCGGGGCCGTCCCTGGGGCCTCGGCGGCGTCCCCCCGACCGGCTGGAGCACGTGCCGTGCCGGAGCCTGATCTCGTTCAGTTGGAGGCGAAGTACGAGGGTGAGGTGGCGGAGCTGAGCGGCCAGGCCCTGCTGGACTGGGTGCTGCGGCAGCTCAGCCTGACCGGGCTGCTCAGACGCCTGGACGCTTCCGAGCGCAGCCAGCTGGGCGAACGGCTCACCCAGGGCCAGCTCGACGGCCGGCAGCTCGTGCGGCGCTCCATACAGGCGCTCAGCCAGGGCCAGCCCGCTCAGGACGCGGTGTATCAGGAAGTGCGTGACCTGCTGCGGGACGCCTGGACGCCCTCCCTGACGCCTTGACCGGGTGTCGTAGTTTGCGGGGGAAAGGGCGGCGGGAATCCTCGTAGTTTGCCGGGGAAGAAGTTCAAAAAGAGCGTCTGAGACGCTGAGCGCGACACGAGCAGGGCAGGCTCGTAGTTTGCGGGGGAAAGTGGGCAAAAAGGCTCGTAGTTTGCGGGGGAAAACACGCCTGAGAGGGAATAAGACCCCTCCTTTCTCTCCGGTCAGACTCGTAGTTTGCGGGGGAAAAAGCTCGTAGTTTGTGGGGGAAGGGGTGGGGGTCAGGCTCGTAGTTTGTGGGGGAAAATCGGGCCAAAAGCTCGTAGTTTGTGGGGGAAATCCTCGTAGTTTGTGGGGGAAAATCGTAGAATTTACCGTCCTGCATGCGGGGAGATACCCTCCTTGATGATGATCAATCAATTCTTTTAAAGCTTTTACTTCTTAAAAGATCATCACTCAAGTGGGCCTGGCGGCAACCGCATCGGGAGCAGGCGGACGGTCAGGGCCCCGCAGACGTGGCCGCGTTCTGGGTGTCTGACGAGGATCTGGTCGCGGCCGTGGTGTCCTGGCCCATATCCTGGAGCCGTCCATGACCTCCACCTCCGCCTATCCACGCCTATGCCCGCTGAGCGCCGACCCGTTAGCCCTGCCGGACGCTGACTTCCTGCCCCTGCTGGAAGTGCTGCGCGGCACCCAGGTCGTGGGCCTCGGGGAGCCGACGCACGGCACCCACGAGGCCTTCGTGCTCAAGCACCGCCTGCTGCGCCTGCTCGCCGACCGGGGCCTGTTGCGTGTCCTCGCTTTCGAGTGTGCGGCCGGCCCTGCCGAACTGATCGACGCTTACGTCCGTCACGGTGAGGGCGACGCCCGGACAGCCCTGCTCGCCCAGGAGTACTGGATCTGGGAGACCGCCGAGGTGCTGGCCGTGATCGAGTGGCTGAGTGCCTACAATGCCCGGCTGCCTGAGGCCGAGCGCGTGCGCTTCGTGGGGGTGGACGTTCAGCGGCCTGCGCGCGTGGCCATCCGACTGGCGGCCCTGCTGCTAACACACGAGCCTGACCTGCGCCTGGCCCTGACCTGTCTCGCCGCCGAGGAACTTCCGGCCACCGACGCTCCTGAGCTGGTCGACGCCCTGCGTGCCCTGGAGACGAGCCACCCATTGGCCTATATCCGGCACGACGCCCGGCATCTGCGCCGGCATGCCGAGGTGTACCTGGACGAGCGGAATCCCGAGGGCCTGGGGCGGCGCGACCGCTTCATGGCCGAGATGTTGCTGGAAGCGCTGACGGAGGAGGGACTGACGGTGCTGTGGGCGCACAACGAGCATGTGGCGGTGAGCGAGGACTTCTTCGGCAGTCCGGCCCTGGGCTATGTGCTGCGGGAGGCGCTGGGGGAGGGGTACCTCTCGCTGGGCATGCTGTTCGGGGAAGGAGAGCTGCGCGCCAAGTCCCTGACGGCACCAGGGGGCGTGCTGGGACGGTTCAGGGTTGAGGCCCCGAAAGCGCCATTTGTAGAGGTGGAGTTCCTAAACGAGAACTCCGCCGTGTTTGATCTGATGGGGACGGCGACGCCCCCACGCCTTCGGCGTTTCCTTGGCACGCGCTATGACGAGGTGGCCTGGCGGGCGCAGCCGGAGGCGTTTCAGGTGCTGAGGCCGCTGAGTGACTTTGACCTACTGGCGTGGTGGCCGCGCACCACGGCGGCGGCGGAACTGCCGGATGAGCGCGAATGCCGCGTGTAGGGGCGCTCCATCTAAGCGCCAGCCCCACTCCTGCCGCTCATCCCCCACCGCGCCCCCTCACCCCGCCAAAGCACAGGCTGGAGCGCGGCACCGATAGCTTAGGCGGTCGCTTGCAGGGTGTTGAGGACGGCCAAAGCCTAGTCCGTCAAATTTGCTCACGGCCAAGTTTTTGTTCCCTATAATGTTCTCAATCTATGACACTTATATTTGACCACTCATCTCAGGGCACTACTGGCCTTAAGTTCAGGAAACCGACTGAAGGGCCAGAATATGAGATGGTTCGCAATTTCATTGAGCATTCTCTGCCTAAGCCAAATAGAAATCAGGATTTAATCGTTTTAGTGGAGCCTCGATTTAACGCGGGCGCACCAGATGTCGTGGCGGTCTATTGGAATAGATCGAAACTCGGTGACTTTTCGCATCGAAGGTCTGTTCTCTCTAAGAAAGATATTAAAATTATGCAGTACATAATGCAAAGCAGCGGCGCGGATTTGGAAGATATAGTAAGCACGTTTAGTCATGACTGTAAAAAATCTATTGATAAACTGATATCTGAAAAAATGATTTACCATAAAGGGAGGAAACTTTTCGCCTACTCAAAGATGAAAAAAGGTGTTATAGATAGAATATTGACCATAGAAGCGAAAATTCATGATTGGCGTGGCGGAATAATACAAGCCAGTAACTACTTTTGGCTCGGTGAGGAAGTTTATCTATTAATTAGAGAGAACAATAATAAAGATAAAATAATTGACCAAGCAAGGATATTAGGTGTCGGCGTAATATTTAACGGAGAACAGATGAAGCATGTTGGCACCCACGATTTAGTTCCAACATACGGATACTGGATGATGAATGAAATGATTCTCTTCTCAAATGGTAAAGTGAACGCATGATTTTATCAGCTAGCGATGTTGAATCTCTCTTCGATGACGTCTCAAATGCTATCTATCTGACCTCCGGCGGTCAAAAGGCGGTCTATACCATCTCACATTCACAGTTTGGAGATGTTATATTAAAGCTGTTTGAATCCGGCTCGGACATACAAAGAATCGAAAGAGAGATTAAGGCAATGACATTAATGGCTATAAAAAATACGCCCAAAATTTTTGAAAGTGGCGAGATAACGACAACTGTTGGCACAGTATTTTACGTGATTGAGCAAAAGATCAGTGGCACTACTTTATCAGAAAAGATAAAAATAGAGGGTAGTCTGAAGTTTGATGAAGTGATTCCATATGCTCATGCGTTGTTGGATATATTAGCTGAAGCTGAATCCAAAAATATAGTGCATAGAGATATTAAACCAAGCAACATTATGATTGATGATGCCGGTGCTTTATGGCTTTTTGATTACGGCATAGCAAGACATTTAGAAATGGATTCTCTTACAAATACTAGTGATGTAATGGGAGCTTCAACACCCGGATATGCACCAGTGGAGCAGTTTAGAAACCGAAAAGGAGAGATAGATTCACGATCAGATCTCTTTTCTGTTGGAGTTACGCTATATGAGTGTTTGACCGGAGGAAACCCATATTACCATAATGCTAAGGGCCCATTAGACGTTTTGGACAAAGTGGAAAATGAGCGCTTACCTAAGCTCTCTGGTTTTACATCGGACGGTGAATTTGAAGATCTTATTTATGAATTAACGCAGCCTACTCAAGAACACAGGCCGATTTCTGCTGCTGACGCTGCCGAATGGATCAACCAAATCATGGAAAAACTGTGAAATTAGCACTCCAGTACGGATGGGGTATGAAGCAACTCACATTAGATTTGTTGGCCCACTGGGGGGAGGGTCTAGTAATTCTGAGTCCAAGAGACGTCAAAGAAGAGGTTATGCTTAGACTCAGCAAACAAATACACAAAAAGCGAGGTGAGGTTTGTTTTGACCCACAATTCTACTTACCTCACTCCGATCTGAAAAAATTGAAGGATTATTCTTTTTGGCCCTCTACTTATGATACTATGGCTTTTTGGTCTTCTGGACAACTTGATCGTTTAGTTATAGATATCTTGAAGAAAAATGCTGAATTAGATACTAAGTATGTAATATTACCTGGCCTATTAGCTCCTAGGGTTGATGTAATGTGGCTGAAATATCAAGAGATGATAAGAGAGTCTGCAAAAAAGCATCAAAAACAAGAAAAAATGTTAATGACTATTGCTCTAGGCGGTAAGGCGGTAAGAGACGATTCGCAAATACAGGCGGTTCTAGACGCTTCGAACAAATGGGACGTTGACGGGTTCTACGTAGTTTTGGAGCATCCAGACAGTAACTATATAGTGAGCGACGAGACTTGGATGACGAATGCTATGGAGCTTTGTGCTGGACTAAAAGTTAGGGGCAAAATAGTAGTCTTTGGATACTCGAACCAACAGATGCTATCTTTGGCATGTGCGAATGTCGATTATATTTGTTCAGGTAGTTGGATGAATGTTAGGGTGTTCCCGCAGGATAAATTCATGGAAAGCGAGGCGGAATTCAGAAACAAATCTATATGGATCTACTCCCCAGATCTTTTCAGTGAATTTAAGGTAAATACTCTGGATGCTGCGAAAAAATCGGGGTTAATAGGGGCTATATTGCCGAAACATCCGCATGACGTAGAACCAGGCAAAAAAATATATATTGCGACGCAACCTTCACTCATTGCCGAATTCAACATAGCATTCTTTTACTACCTTGATCGTTTGCGAAATCAGGCAGAAACCTTGAAGTTGGCTACATTTGATACAACGATGAGTAATTACTTGGCTAAACTTGATCATGCAAGCACTCAAGTTACGTTATTGAAAAGCTCTGGTATAAAATCTGCCCCTAGAGACATTTCACTAGGTCAGGAAGCCGTTGTTGATGCGCTTAATATGCTAGTACTTAGAAGAAGAGGGCAGCTAAAGCGCAAATGGTGATAATTTACGCCTCCACCCAATCCTCAACCGGCGGGCAGCTGCACACGAAATTCCTGTCGCCGTACACGTTGTCCACTCTATCCACGCTCGGCCAGTATTGCCATTGCTTCTGCGTGCCGGTCGGGTAGGCGGCGGTCTCGCGGCTGTACGCCCGCGTCCACTCCTCCTGCATCAGGTCGTCCTGGGTGTGAGGCGCGTGCTTCAGCGAGCTGTCGGCTGCCGCGATCAGCACGTCCTGCACATCCTGAATCTCGCGGCGGATGCCCAGGGCTTAGCTCGTCGGCATTGATACCCATCAGCAACAGTCTTTTGCATCCGGGAGCTGCCCCCTCAGTCCCGATACCCGTTCACCCGTTTCAGTCCTCTAGGGTAGGGGAGACCGCGGGGATGGGCGACGGGCCGCAGGATGGCCGATTCGGGGGTGCGACTAGCAGCGGAACAGGAATCCGCCCTTGTCACTCGGATTACAATTCAATCTATTCAAAATACGCCTGCACGGTGTCAGGATCGCGCAGGGGACGCAGTCGGCCCTGGGCAATTTCTTTGGGGAGTTTGAATTCGCAGGGGTCAAGGCACGATCCAGCAAATTTTCAATCCTGAACGAAAATAAGACCTGGGGAGGGCTACCGGGGAGTGCCCTCACTGGAAGGGGCCAGCTCACTTCCAGTCAGCCTGGGCGGGGCAACCCATCCCACGATGCCCTGACCACAAACTTGCGACACTCGGGGCATGACCGCTCAAGCTGCGCCGCTCTCCATCGGACACCTGGCCGCCGAAACCGGTGAAGGGGTCAAGGCCCTGCGCTACTGGACAGACCTCGGCCTGCTGAAGCATGGGCGCACCGCGAGCGGCTACCGGACGTAAAGCACCGAGAGTGTCGAGCGCGTGCAGTTCATCCGGTCCGCCCAGCATGTCGGATTCAGCCTCAGCGAGATCGCCCGCATCCTGCGCGTGCGCGCAGACGGCCACAAGCCGTGCGCGGAGGTGCACGAAGAGTTGCGCGTGCATCTTCAGGCGGTGCGGCGGCAATTGACCCAGCTTCAGGCGCTGGAAGCGGAACTCGCCGGGCGGCTGGCGTATGCCCAGACGCACCCTGATCCCGAGTGCGATTCCCCCGGCTGCGTGTACCTGAATCCAGCGGTCCCTTGACTCTCCCCCTGGGGGGAGACTTTAGCTTCGGGCATGGAATCCAACTGCTGCGCCCCCGAAGTCCACGACGCCACGGCCTGTCCGGCCAGTGGCATCCGTGGAAAAGCGGTGCCGCTGATCACGCTCAAGGCCCTGCTGACCCCGCCTGCCCTGGCGCGACTCACGCCGGAAGAGACCTTCCGGCTGTGCCCGGACCCGGTTTGCGACGTGGTGTACTTCAGCCCGTCTCAGACCTACGGCACGGGAGATCTCAAGGTGCCGGTCTTCCAGAAGGATCAGGCGGCTGGAGTTCCGGTCTGTTACTGCTTTGCTCACACGCGGGCTGACCTTGAACGGGCCGCAGTGACAGGCACGGGTCAGGCGCTGGAGGCGTCGATCCGCGCGCACGTGCAGGCCGGGCGTTGCGGGTGCGAGGTCAACAACCCGCAGGGCAGTTGCTGCCTGGGCAATGTCGTGACCGTTCTGCGGAGTCTGAACCGCCAGGAGCGAACATGACGCGCTACGACGCCGTGGTGATCGGCGGAGATGGAGTGTTGAGCGCGGGTGCCGCTTCTGGTAGTCGGGCTGTTGTTCCTGGGACGAGCGCTGTAGGCACGCCGCCATTCGTGAAGGTCTCCTACGTTTCAGTTGCGCTGGCAACGCTATGGCCGCCCTTCCTGGTCTGCGGCCCCACCGCTGATTTCGGCGGAGCGGAGCGTGGTTTGAAAGTGCTGGTGTCTCAGCCGTTTGTGGATGATGGCCAGATTTGCGCCGCCGTTCACCAGTTCTGTCGCTCGGTTGTGCCGGGGCTGATCCAAGGCGCAGCGTTTCCCCTCCCTGCCTGAGCGGTGCATCCAGCCAGCCCTCTGGGCGCATACAAGAGGTATGCCCATCTTCTCCGCATCTGCCCTTCCCTCTGGGCTTCATGCCCGGCAAGGGCAGTCGGTGCGGCAGACTGCGGTTATGCCCGCCACCCTGCCGACCGCTCTGGATCATCAGCGGTTGATCGCGCAACTCCAGCAGGGGCAGGACGGTGCCCTCAAAGCCCTCTACGACGCTTTCGCTGGCGTGACCTACCGTGTGTGCCTGCGGATGCTGGCCTCTCCAGAGGACGCCGAGGAAGTCCTCCAGGACGCCTTCCTGCGCCTGGAAGCGCAGGCTGGGCGTTACGATCCGGCGCGCGGGACGGTGCAGACCTTTGTGCTGACCATCGCCCATCACCTGTGCCTGGAGCGCCTGCGCGCCCGGCGCGCCCGGCCCCAGGCCCGGGACGGCGCGCTGTGCGATCCAGCCTTTGATCTGCCAGCATCCGCTCCCAGGCATGACCCCCTGGATCAGGCCCTGATTGAATCCGCCCTGAGCGCCCTGAACGCGTCAGACCG
Organism: Deinococcus metalli; assembly: GCF_014201805.1. Lineage (NCBI taxonomy): Bacteria > Thermotogati > Deinococcota > Deinococci > Deinococcales > Deinococcaceae > Deinococcus > Deinococcus metalli. Next base: position 77,431 of record NZ_JACHFK010000015.1, read on the forward strand.
GCAGCTTCTTGAGGACATGTTTTTCGGTGGGTTCACCCACGCCGAACTCACGGTCCGCACCGGGCTGCCCCTGGGCACCGTCAAGAGTCGCCTGCGCCGCGCCCTGCTCAAACTGCGTGAAAGGATGCAGCCATGACCGCCTACGGCCATCCCACGGACCTGCTGCCCGGGTACGTCCTTGGAGATCTGGACGGGTCTGAGGCCGACACGGTCGAAACCCATCTGGCCGCCTGTCCCGCCTGCCGCGCCGAGGTGGCCCGGCTGCGCGACGCGCTGTTCTCGCTGGCCGACGATCTGCCCGGGGCGGCCCTGCCGGACAACGCCTGGGACCGCATTCAGGCCCGCCGTCTTATCGCGACTCCTGGCACCAGCAAGCTCTGGCAGCCAGTCGGCAGATCACCCCACGGCCAGCGTGGACGCTGGCCGTGGCTGGCCGCCGCCGCTGTCATCGTGCTGGCGCTGGGCACCATCGGGACCCGCCTCATGACCGCGCCGTCCCAGCAGGCCACAGTCCAGCAGTGGGAAGCGCGGGGCGCGTCACGGCTCACGCTCGCGTCACGGGACGGCCAGGCATTTGGCACCCTGCTCGTCCGCGCAGACGGGCAGGCCCTGGTGGTCCTCCTGACTCCCGCGCCGGACGGACAGGTGTACCAGGCGTGGGGCCGCCAGACCGACGCGGTGCAGGCCAGGAAGCCGGTCAGTCTGGGCTTCACCGGCGGAACCGTGATGCAGGTGGCCTGGCGGGGCTACGCGTCCGTGGGCATCAGCGTGGAACCCGCCGGGGGCAGCCCGGCCCCGACCCACCCGCTGGGCCGTGTCACCCTGCCCGGTGGATGACCAAGGGCGGCCCACACGACTCCGTGTGGGCCGCCCCGATGTGGGCGCTCAGCCCTTGGTCATCTTGACCGGCGCGCAGATCGGCACGACGCTGGGGTCGCTGGCGTAATGGACGTTGAGGTAGGCCCCCTGGTCACCGGCAATCTTGGCCATGTCGCCCGTGACCGCCGTGGTGGCGTTGCCGCTGGCATCCGCCGTGAAGCCCGGGAAGCCGAGGGTCACTGGGCCGTTAGAGGCGCACGGATCGGTGTTCGATTCCGGTCCAAAGGCGTGGTAATGCGCGATGTAGGCCTTGTTGGGCGTCAGGCCCGTGAGGGTCAGGGTGGTGCTGACCATCCCGTCCTTGGTGGTGGCCACGGCCTTGCCCATGGCCGTGGGGTCAGCCGCATTGGCCTTGTGCTTGAAGGTGTAGGTGCTGCCCCCGGCCCCCATCATCATGCTGCATGAGCCGAGCAGGGCGGTGGCGGTCAGTCCCAGAACAATCTTGTGTACAAACATACGTTCCTCCATGGTGCATTGACTCCGCCTCAGCGGTTGGTCACCGTAATTGCGGCGCTCATGCCTTCGTGGTACGAGCAGTAATAGGTGTAGGTGCCAGGCGTTTTAAACGTGTAGCTGTAGCGGTCCCCTGGACGCAGGTCCGGTGAGCGCAGGTCAGCCACCTGTACCGACAGGACGTTGTGCGTGACCTGCCCAGTATGAACCCAGGTCACCGTGGTGCCCGCCTTGACGCTCAGGGTGGCAGGCTGGAAGCGGTTATCGGCGATGTTGACCGTTATCGCCGTTGCTGGGGACGCGGTACTGGCTGGCGTGGCAGCGGTCTTCAGGACAGCGGCACACAGGGGGATGTCGGTCAGATCAGACGCGGTGTGGACGTTAACGTAGGCCCCAAGGGTGCCGCGCACACGTGCGGGATCGGCCCGCAGGCTCACGGTGGCCTGGCCCCGGGCATCGGTCTTGAAGGCCGGAAAGCCCAGGGTAATGGGTCCGTTGGACGCGCAGGGTTCGCCCCCGCCCGCTCCCAGGGCGTGGTAGTGGGCCACATAGGCCGTACTGGGCATCAGGCCGCGCAGGCTCAGCACCGACAACGACTGGGCCGCCGAGACCGTGCGGACGCTGAGCTGCCCAGCCGCCTGGGCAACTTTGCCCACCACGGTGAAGGGAAAGACCTGGCTTGTCGGAGCCTGGACGGGCTGGGTCTGAGCCGCCGCAGGGGTCAGCAGCAGGCCGGGCAGCAACATGGAACGGATGAGGCTCAGCATGACAGGTCCTTTTAGCGCGTGAGGGGGCTGGTGGCGGCAGCGTCGTTGCTGTCGCTCAGGATCGCTGGACCTGCTTCCAGATCGGTGTCGAAAGGTGAGACGGCATACGGCTGACCCTGATTGGCAAAGAGCTTCGCGGTGGTCTGGGGGTCTTTCGGCCAGACCACCAGGTGGTCGAGGTTGACTTTGCTGGCCTTGATGGCCGCACCGTCGGGCTTCCCGTCCTTTGCCGTGCCCCGCAGCGTGAACGCATCGAACACACTGGTCATCGCGCTCGCCTCAGCCTTGCCCTTGGCGTCGGCCTTGAAATCCAGCACATGCTGCATCATCCCGAAAGGGGCCACCGCCGATTCGGTCAGGAACAGGTTGTACTGAGCGCCGGGCGTGAGGCCATCGGCCTTGAGGGTCAGGTCGTCGGTGCCCTCCAGGGAGCGGACGATGACGTGGGCAGAAAGACCTTTCAGGGCCGCCGGAAGGAACGCGAAGGGCTTGTCTGGCACGCCCAGCTTGATCTTCACCGAGGGCAGGCCCACCCGCACGGTCTTCAGGTTCTGGGTGCCGGGGCCGCTGGGAACCGCATTGGCCACGTACACCAGCGCCTGCGGCATCTGCCCGATAGGAATGGTCTTGATGACGGTGTTGGTGGCTGTATCGATCACGTCCACCGCGTCCTGGTCTTCCAGGCCCACATACACGCGCGTGTTGTCGCCGCTGGGCCACAGGCCGTGGGGCGTGAAGCCCGTGGGGATGGTGGCCACGATCTGCGGCTGCGGACCACGCTTGATCACCTTGACGACGTCCTCCCCGCCCACCGTAACGTAGATGAAGTCGCCAGCTCTGGTGGTCACGGCGTTCACGTGGTTGGTGACCTTGCCGGTGTCCAGCACATGCAGCACCTTGAAGGTGCGGGCGTCGATGACGCTCACTTTGCCCACGTCCTTGTGGGTCAACCAGACCTCCTTGCCGTCCGGCGTGACCACCAGGTTGGGCGAGAACGGACTGACCACCGGCACGCGGGCGATCACCTTGCGGGTCTGGACGTCGATCACGTCGAGCTGTGCCGTGCGGCTGGAATCCACAAAGGCGCGCCGCCCGTCCGGGCTGAACACCACCATGCCGGGACCCCCGGCCACCCTGATGCGGTCAACCTCCTTCATGCTCGCCACGTCGATGACCGAGAGGTAATCCTCGCCGCGCACCGTGACCCAGACCTGCTGGCCATCCGGCGTGAAGAACCCCTCGTGGGGGCCACGCCCGATGTACACCGTTCCCATGACCGTGTTGTCGCGGGTACGGATGATGGTCACGCCGTTCGAGGCGTTGCTGATGACGTCCAGATAGCGTCCGTCGGGTGAGAAGCCCAGGCCGTGGACATTGACCTGCATATCGTCGAGCGCCCCCAGCACCCCGGGCCGGGGATGGCCCAGCGGGATCTGGCCTATCACGGCGTTGGTTGCGGGGTTGATGACGGTCACGGTGTTCGAGGTCTGGTCGGCGGTATAGACCCGGTCGCGCGCGGAGAGGGCGGGGCCACTGAGCGCCGGGGGCTGCGGGGTGCCTCCCCCCCTGGCCTGCTGCGCCAGAGCAAGTGCGCCGGTCAGGCTGACGGCAAGGACGGTGACGAGGACGGGACGGTGAATCTGGAACATGACAACCTCAGAAGGGACGGCTCGGAAATGGCATAGAGGCGGAGCAGACTGCTTGGGTGAACGGCTTCATGACCCGTATGCCCCGCGTGCCTTTTGTGGATGCACCACCGTCTTTACCGGATCTTTATGAATACTGCGATCTGCCTGCGCTGGCCTCGAAAGCTGCGCCGCGCTGGAACAGTACGCCGCGTCTGATCGCCCGCCCATCAAAAGCAGGTTTCTCCTTTTCTTGAAGGCGAATTCCAGTGGACCGGGGGCGATCAGATCAACGCTGGCCCGGTCACGACGGTCTCACGCGACGCGCCCAGGAACCAGGACTACGTCTCGCCCCTCGCGGTCAGGCTTCCGGGTCCGGGCAGAACGACTCGACGATCAGCGGCCCGTAATAGTGAATGAAGTGAGCGCCGTGGGCGCGCAGCAGGTGACACATGCGCTGGGCCTGCACTTCATACCGCACGGCGGCCACGATAAGGACGTGCCCCCGCGCCAGTTCCAGCTCGTAGCGCCGCGCATGCTCGTACTCGTCGGTCAGTTTCTGCACGTTGCGGCGCAGGCGGGCCAGCAGGCCGTGCCGCTCGCCCGTGAAGTCGAGGCGCTCCTCGCCGGCGTCCCCCATCAGCAATTCCAGATCCTGATCGCGCAGGTGTTCTTGCACCCGCAGGTCACGCAGCGCAGCCTCCGCGTGATCAGGATCGTCCAGCACGCCGATCATGTGGTTGGCGAACGAGGCCAGCATCCGGGGGCGGTGGTGGGCGGCGCTATTCATCTGGGAACCTCCTGAACGGGGACGTCCAGGGCGTCCCCATCCTGCCGGGCCACTGTCCCGGTGTTGCGTTCTGGCGCTGTGTCACGGGCTGGTGCGGTCCGGCGCAGTGCTGCTCTCCGCTTTGCGGGTTTCCGGCGTGTAGTGGGCGCTCAGGTAGGTCACGATCCTGTCGGCGTTCTCGTCGCTGATAAACGTCGCGCCGTATTTCTCCTTCATCTTGTAGACCTCGGCGTGCCAGACCTCGCTGGGCAGAGGCGGCTGGGACGTGATCAGGGTGGTGGCGTGGCACACGCTGCAATTGCTGCGGACCAGTTCCACGTTTTCCCCCTCGGCCAGGGCGGGGGTGTCCTGCGGAATGGGGCCGATGGCGTAGCTGGCGTCCGTGGTGTACGCGCCGCTGGCGGCCTGGTCAATCACGCCGCGCATCTGCTCGGCGTACTGGGCCATCGTGTTTTGAGGCTGGGTGGTCTGGGAGCTGGTGGTCTGAGCTGTGGCGGTCTGGGCCGTGGAGGTCTGTGGTCTGGCCGTCTCAGCGCTGCCGGACGCAGTTTCAGGCGACGCGGACACTGCGGCGGATTTGGGATTCGCAGCGGCCTGCGCTGCTGGGGCAGCCTGTGCTGGGGACGGTGCGGGGGCAGGGGCGGAGACGGGGGCCGTAGCCGGAGTTGCGCCAGTGGTGGCCGTGGCGGCTGGCACGCTGTTGTTGCGGACGCTCAGCGTGACCACCGGAACCACCACGGCCAGGACGGCGAGGGGAAACAGCAGCCCCATCAATTCAGGATATTTCATGACGCTCCTTTAACCGGCCTGGCCCACGGTGACCGTCTGACGCTCCACCGTGGTCCACAGGTAGCCCGACGGGTTCCAGATGGCCCCGTCCGGCTGATTTCCGCCGCTGGTGTCGGTGGCGCGCACGGCCAGGGTGTACTGACCGGGTTTCTTGGGCGTCCACGCAAAGGTCCAGGGGCGGAAGGCGTAGCGCCCGTGGTCCTCGCCCAGCTTCGCGGCGCTCCAGGTCTTGCCGCCGTCGCTGGAGACCTCCACCTTGTTGACCTTGCCGCGCCCGCTCATCGCCAGCCCCTGCACGGTCATGGGCAGTCCGGCGGGCACCTTGACGGTCTCGTCCGGGGTCACGATGAACGAGCGCACGGGCATACTCCCCACCGGGCGCAGCTTGACCGTTTTGTCCTTGACCGCCTGCGGCGTCGTGTTCCCCCGGGCGTTGTCGGGTTGCAGGTACGCCGTGGTCATCCAGAAATTGTCGTCCGGCTGGGTCAGTACCCGGATAAAGCTCAGGGTCTTCATCCAGTACGTGGCGAAGTAGCCGGGCACTACCAGCCGCACCGGAAAGCCGTTGACCAGCGGCAGCGGCTGGCCGTTCATGGCGTAGGCGACGATGCACTCGTCCAGCACCGGATCATCCAGGTTCAGGCTCTTCTGGTAGCTGGCCCCACCGCTGCCGGGCGCACCTGCCCCGGTGTCCAGGCCCTGGAACTGCACCTGTACGCCGCCGGGTTTGAGGCCCGCGCGGTCCAGCAGGTCCCGCAGGCGTACCCCGGTCCAGGTGGCGCAACCCATCGCGCCGTTGCCCCACTGCCCGCCGGGACGGCGCGGCTGGAAGCGGGCGCGGCTGTTGCCGGTGCACTGCATCACCGCGTTCACGCTGACCGCCTCGAAGTCACGCAGCAACTCAGCCAGGCTCAGCGACACCGGCTTGTTCACGTTGCCGCTCAGCTTGAGCCGCCAGGTGCCCAGGTCGACGCTGGCCGGAAAGCCCGACAGATTGGTGCGCACGAAGAATGCGGCGGTGGGCGTGAACGCACTTTGAAAGTAGCTGCGCGGCGTCTCGTACAGCGGTGGACGGTCCACCAGGCGGATCAGCGGCACCTTCTGCGGCAGGGCGATCAGCGGCCCCAGACCGTTCCAGGCGTCCAGGGGGCCGGGACCGCTGAAGGTGGGGGCGGGCGCGCTGGGCAGGCTCTGCTGGGCCAGGGCGCTGCGGCCCAGCGTCAGGGCAGCGCCAGCGGTGCCCAGCAGTCCCAGAGCGCTGCGGCGGGTGAGTGGAGCGGATGAATCGGACATACGTGGACCTCCTGGAACGGGGTGGGGGGAGAGGCTGAGGTGCAGGGTGTCAGACGCGATATTCAAGCGCGGGGCAGGCCGATGGCGGGCAGGGCGGGCACCTTTCCCAGCAGTTCCCCACGCCAGACGCCGTGCGCGGTGCGGACCGTGACCAGCAGCCACAGCACCGCCAGCACGGGGACAAACACTTCTCCCAGGCCCGTGAAAAAGCCCAGGTGGGTCAGGCTGCCCAGGCTGAAGGTGGAGGCTGTAAAGACGCCCAGCGGGAAGGTGAACGCCCACCAGCCCAGGTTGAACGGCAGGCCCTGCCGGATGAAACGCAGCGTGGTCAGCGTGGCCAGCGCCAGCCACCACGTTCCGAAGCCCCACAGCACCAGGCCGCCCAGCAGGCCCGCGCCGGTCAGGATCGGGCCGAGTTCCCCCAGGCCCTGCGCGGCCAGCACGCGGGGGGCGGCCTCGCCCAGTTGCAGCAGGGCCAGCGCGCCGGTGCCCAGCGGCCCCAGGGGCAGGAACATGCTCACGCCCAGCTCGGCCCCCGGCAGCTTGTGCTGGGCCAGCCGCAGCACGAACACGGTCAGGATCATCAGGGCCAGCGGCACCGACAGCGCAAACAGCACGTAGCCGCCGTAGATCAGCGGCGTGGCTGCCGCCACGCCCAGGTGCGGCGCGATCTGCCCGGCGCTGGCGGCGGCCACTTCCGAGGCCACCACGGGCAGCAGCCACAACGCCGTCATGCGTTCCAGCGCGTGGTCCTGGCGGGTGAACATCAGGTACGGCACCAGCAGGCCCACCGCCGCCGACAGCGCGGCGTCGAAGACCCACAGGTCACGGGCCAGCAGCGCCGCGTCCACGCCCCAGCGCGGCACGCCGAAGACGATCAGGCCGTTGATGATCGTGGCCAGGCCCATCGGGATGGCCCCCAGGAACATGCTCTGGGCCGGGTGCAGCAGGGTGGCGCGGCTGTCTGCCGGGTGCAGCAGGATGCGGGCCAGCGACAGCACGGTCAGCGCGGCGAAGATCAGCATGTTCAAGATCCACAGGCCCTCGCCCAGCGCCGCTGTGCCGGGGAGGGGCAGGTGGGGCAGCATCAGGGACACGATGCCGGTGCCCATGCTGGCGGTAAACCAGTTGGGGGTCAGCCCGCGCAGCACGTCGCTGGCAGCAGTTCTGGAAGTGTCTGGTGCGGAAGGGTGGGCAATCATGACGTCAGCGTAGGCCCGCCTTTTTATAAACTCAAATAGCCATTCGCTATAGCAACCCAAATTTGGTGTATATCTGGATCATGCCCCTGAACCCCGATCATCTGCTGACCTTCGTGCGGGTGGCCCGTCACGGCAACCTGAGTGCGGCGGCGGGCGAACTGAACCTGACGCAGCCCGCCGTGTCCAGCCAGATCAAGCTGCTGACGCAGGCGGTGGGCGAGCCGCTGCTGACCCGCCACCGTTACGGCGTCCGGCTGACCCCGGCGGGCCAGGGCCTGCTGCCGCACGCGGTGGCCGTTGAACGCGCTTTGGCCGGGGCCACGCGCTACGCCGCCGATCTGCGCGGCCTGGAAACAGGCACGCTGAACATCGCCGCCAGCAGCACCATCGCCGCAGCCCTGTTGCCGGGGGTGCTGGCGCAGTACCACGCCCGCTTCCCGGGGGTCACCCTGCGCGTGCAGCAGGGCAACACCGGGGAGGTGCTGGCCGCGCTGCTGGACGGGGCCTGTGAGCTGGCACTGATCGAGGGGGTGGCCGGAACGCTGCCTGCCGACCTGATCCGGCGCACTTTCGCCCAGGATACGCTGCGGCTGGTGCTGGCCCCGCAGCATCCGCTGGCCCAGCATTCGGCGCTGAACGCCGCGCACCTGAGTGGGCTGGGGCTGGTCTGGCGGGAGCCGGGATCAGGAACCCTTGAAGTGGCGCGCTCTGCGCTGGAGCGAGCGGGCATTCAGACGCGGGAGGTTCTGACCCTGACGGGCAGCGAGGCGGTCAAGGAGGCGGTGATCAGCGGCCTGGGGGCGGCGTTCATGTCGGAACTGATCGTCCGGCGGGAGGTGGCGGCGGGGGTGCTGGCCAGTCCGCCCCTGGAACTGCCCGGCCTGGACCGCCGGCTGGACGTGGTGGGCGCGCCCACTGAACTGCTGTCGAGGGCCGTGCAGGTCTTCGTGACTTTCCTGGAACCCGCCGGATGAGGGAGGGGAGGGGAGTCCCAGATCTCGGCCCCGCCTGTCAGCCAACCTTTTGCGGAGGTCTGAGAGAGGAAGAGCCATCTGAATGATCCGGGACGAGGCGTGCAAAAACGCCCGATAACGCAACGAATTGGCTGCTCCCATCCCGACAGCCTCCCCGCCTTGCGAAACTCTGTTGCACAATGATTTACACTGGCAACACGTTTTCGCAACACTGGAGGCTCCATGCAAGTCGGTTACGCCCGCGTCAGTAAACAAAATGAGCAGGACACCGCCGCACAACTTCGTGCATTGAAGACGGCAGGAGCAGAGCGCGTGTTTACCGAACATGCTTCTGGTGGCCGCTGGGACCGTCCTGAGCTGCACAAGATGCTGGATCAGCTCCGCGCCGGAGATGTGGTGGTGGTCTGGAAACTGGATCGCCTCAGCCGCAGCCTCAAGGATGTCTTGCACCTGATGGAGCTGCTGGGAGAGAAAGGCGTGGGGTTCCGAAGTTTGACTGAGGCCATAGATACCACCACGCCCGCAGGCCGAATGATGATGCAGATGGTGGGAGCGTTCGCCGAATTTGAGCGGGCCATGATCCGCGAGCGAACGAATGCAGGGCTGGAACAGGCCCGATTGGAAGGCCGCGTTGGTGGGCGCAAGCGCAAGTTGCTGCCGCACCAGGAGCAGGACATTCGTGAGTCGGTGGGGGCTGGGCAGCGCACTGCGGCCCAGTGCGCCCGTTTGTTCGGCGTCCATCCCAGCACCATTACCCGACTGTTGCAACGCCAGAGCTAAGGCGATGCCCGTCGAGTTTCTGAGCGACGAACAGGCCGCACAGTACGGACGCTACGCGGGCGATCCCACCCCCGAACAACTCAGCAACTTCTTTTTCCTGAGCGAAGCCGAACTGGCCCTGATTGCCGAACGCCGCCGCGATCACAACCAGCTCGGTTTTGCCGTGCAGCTCTGCACCCTGCGCTTTCTCGGTTCATTCCTGCCCAACCCTGTGCAGGTGCCGTCCATCGTGGTCCGCCACGTCGCTGATCAACTTCATCTGCCCGCCCGCGTGATCGCCCGCTACGCCCTGCGCGAGGAAACCCGCTACCAGCACCGCCGGATCATCGTGGCTGCTCTGGGCTACTGTGACTTTGACGGCGGGCAGGCCGTGCGACTGATTCGCTGGCTGTACGCTCAACTGGCACTGAGTGCGCTGCGGCCATCGGTTCTTTTTGATCTTGCCACGGCCCAGTTAATTCGCCGGAAAGTCGTGTTGCCAGGCGTCACCGTCCTGGCCCGACTGATGGCCCGCGTGCGCGAACGCTTTCATGCCCGCACCTTTGAACAGCTCAGCCAGAAGCTCAGCCTGGCACAACGACAGGCGCTGGAAAATCTGCTCATCCTTCCGTCAGACGCGCGGTTCACGCCGCTGGAGGTGCTTCGCACCTCCCCCACACGCATCTCCTCACCCGCTCTGAAAGCCGCGCTGCACCGCATTGAGCAGATTCGCGATCTTGGAGTCAGCGACATTGATCTGAGCGAGGTTCCCCAGTCACGGCAGGCCCTATTGACCCGCCACGCGCAGAGCGCCTGGGCGCAGACCCTGCTGCGGATGGTCCCGGCACGTCGTCAGGCCACGTTGCTGATCTTTCTGCAAGCCCTGGAGCGCAGCGCCACCGACGACGCCCTGGATCTGTTCGATCAATTTATGACCCACCTCACCCTAACGGGAGAAGTGCGGCGTAAGCAGGAACGGCTACGGACACTCAAGGATCTGGACCAGGCTGCACTGAGACTACGTGACGCCGTGCGGGTGTTGCTAGACGAAACCATTTCAGATGGAGACTTGCGCGAGCTGGCTTTCCGCGCGGTGAGTGCAGGTGAACTCCGTCAGGCTGTAGCCACCGTCAGCGCACTGGCGAGCGAGGATGCCGACACCAGCCCAGAAGCGCTGAGCAACGCTTATGGCACTGTGCGGCGCTTCCTGCCTGCCTTTCTCCATACCGTCGAGCTGGACGGCACGGCCAGCGCCCGGCCCCTGCTAGACGCCTGGACCTTTTTGAGAAAGCTGGAAACGAGTGGCCGGGATAGACCGCAGTGGAAAGACGCCCCCAGGGGATTCGTGTCGCGGGTCTGGCAGCGGCGGGTTTTCCCGCACGGCGGGAAGACTGATCATCAGGCGTACACCCTGTGTCTGCTGGAGCGGCTTCAACAGGCCCTGCGGCGGCGTGAGGTCTTTGCCCCTGGCAGTGACCGCTACGGCGATCCCCGTGCCGAGTTGTTGCAAGGAGCGTCCTGGGACGCCGTGAGCGACGATGTGTGCCGCGCCCTGAACCGTTCGCTGGATCCCCAACCAGAGCTGGAACGTCTGCGCCTTGAGCTGGATGGTGCCTACCGCGAGGTGGAGCGCACCTTGCCCCAAAACACGGCCTTGCAACTGGATGGGCAGCCGGGTGGAACCCGGCTACGCCTGACGCCTCTGGAACCAGCCCCTGATCCGCCCAGCCTTCAGCGGCTTCAGCAGGCGGTGGCCCAGCGTCTTCCCGCCGTGCCGCTGGCCGCCTTGTTGCTGGAAGTGCATGCCTTTACGGGGCTGGCCGATGCCTTTACCCACGTCACCGATGGCACCTCCACCTTGCGGGACTTGCCTTTAAGTGTCACAGCGGTTCTGCTGGCCCAAGCGTGCAACATCGGTCTGGCGGCGGTGGCCGCGCCAGAGGTTCAGGCGCTCACCCTGTCGCGCCTGTCATGGGTTCAGCAGAACTACGTCCGCGCTGAGACCATCACGGCGGCCAATGCCCGCCTGGTGGACGCCCAGTTCGCCCTGCCGCTGGCGCACACCTGGGGCGGAGGTGAAGTGGCATCCGCCGATGGGCTGCGCTTTGTGGTGCCAGTGAGGACCCTGCACGCCGGATGGAACCGCAAGTATTTCGGCTCCCAGCGTGGCGTGACGTACTACAACTTCACCAGCGATCAGTTCACCGGCTTTCACGGCATCGTGATTCCGGGGACGCTGCGCGACTCGCTGTTCATCCTGGCAGGCCTGCTGGAACAGCAGACCCGCCTTGACCCCCGCGAGATTATGGCCGATACGCACGGCTCCAGCGACGTGGTGTTCGGGTTGTTCGCGCTGCTGGGCTACCGCTTCAGCCCCCGGCTCGCCGATCTGCCCGATCAGCGCTTCTGGCGACTGGACCGCGAGGCCGATTACGGCGCGCTGGATGACCTGAGCCGCCACGTCGTCGATGAGCGGCTGATCGCCGCCCACTGGGAAGACATGCTGCGCCTGGCTGGATCACTCAAGCTGGGCAAGGTCAAAGCCACGGCGGTGATGCGAACCTTGCAACGCGGCGGCAGCCTGTCGGGTCTGGGACGGGCTATCGCTGAGTTTGGCCGCGTCGAGAAGACCCTGTTCCTGCTGAACTACGTCGGGGATGAGGCGTACCGGCGGCGCATCCTGCGGCAGATCAATCGGGGCGAACAGCGGCACGGCGTGGGCCGGGCTGTGTTCCACGGACGGAAGGGCGAACTGCGGCAGAAATACAGGGAAGGGATGGAAGATCAACTGGGCGCGCTGGGGCTGGTGGTCAATGCCATCGTGCTATGGAACACCCGGTATATGGGCGTTGCCCTGGACGACTTGAGACAGGCCGGGAAGATTGAGAACGAGCGGGACATCTCCCGCCTGACGCCGCTTTTGCATGGGCATATCCGCATGCTGGGAACTTACGAATTCAAGCTGCCAGAGGAGATTGCCCAAGGTCAACTGCGTCCCCTGCGTGATCCTGACACCGTGCAGGCGTACCTTGAGCAGATTGAATTGTGATCTGGAACCCAAGGGCGGATTTCTGTTCCTTCGCTAGTCAGACCCCATTCGCTCCCTGGCCCCGGCACCCATTCCTGTACCAGCAACCGGGCCTGCTCGTCCAGCACAAGTTCGTACCGGACGTCGTCGAGCACGAAGGTCTGGGCGAAGGCGCACCCTGCCGCTTGGTTGACCTCGTGTGCTTCCCCAATGAACTCCGCTCCATATCGTCGCCATTTCTGGCGCACGGAATCCAGTAAGGCGGCGAGGGCCTCGGCGGCGAGGGGCGGTAAAGCGGCGTGTTCCTTTGTCTGATTCGTCACGCCGACTCCACTTCGACCGGCACGGCCTTCCTGCGTTCATACAGCGCGCACAGGCCACTGGAGTTGGCCCGGGAGTACTCCAGGATGGCGTCGGGTTCACTGGTGCCGGGCTTGAGCCCCAGCGCCCCGAGTTGCTCGGCGGTGGCGAGGTGATCGGGGTAGGTCTGCTGGTATCTGGGGCGGGGGATTGGTTTCGTGCGGGCCATCGTAGGTCACCACCTCAGAGTTCCCACCAAGGGGACGTGCTCAGTCTAGTGTGGCGAGGCTGCTGGACAGCGATTGTCCGGCACTGAGCCTTCCCCCCATGCTTCGTATATTTATAGATATTTGTAACTCTTGGCCTGGCCACATTCAGCTGCTGCCTTTCTGCCCAGCCTCTTTTTCTGGATGCTCGTCCTCCCGCCTCCCAAGCGTCTCACCCGCTCTTTCTAAGGCTGAGGCGACAGCTGCAAGAGTATGTTCGTCCACCCTGGCCGCTGCTGCCTAGGTCGCATGTTGCCTCCCGCTGATTCGTCATTGTCTAACAGGATTGAGGTGCTCCGGGCACACGCAGAGGCTCAGGCAGCGTAAACGCGGTGCAATGGGGAGGGTTCTGCACTCATATCTCGTCAGATATATTGACTCCATCCGTGACTAGCCGTGCCGCATAGAGTGACGCATGCCCATGGACGACGGCCGGCCGAAGGTCTTTATCTCGTACTGCTGGGAGCTGCCCCTCACGGTCGAACGCGTTCACCAGCTGGCGGACTTCCTCGACGCCCACGGCGTGTATCTGGAGATGGATCGCTATCAGCCCGCCGGCACCAACCTCTACCGCTTCATGCAGCAGATGGTGGAAGACCCCGCCATCGACAAGGTGCTCTGTTTCGTCGACCGCGCCTACCACCGCAAATGCCTGCTGGGAGAGGGCGGGGTCGGCACGGAGGCCACCATCCTGACTCCCGAGGTGTATGCCCACGCGGCCCGGGGTGACCTGACCACCGCCCGCATCGTGCCGATCCTGTTCGAGCTACCGGCAAACACCGCGCAGCCCATGCCCACGATGTTCGCCACGGCTAAATACGAGTACATGGTCGATCCGCAACGGGACGACCAGCATATGGAACAGCTGCGCCGCCTCGCGTATGGCCAGCCCGCCCACGTCCGCTCGAACAGCCCACGGGCGCCAGAACATCTGCTGGCGCCGGACACCCCCTTCGGCACCGAGGTGCAGGCCTTCGGCTCACAGGTGGGCTACCACCTCAAGCAGGGTAAGACCAAATTGGGCCTGGCGGCGCTCGAAGATCACCTGCAGGCTCTCCTGACGCAGCTCACCCGAGACGACGACCACCTGTTTCCCAGCGCCGCTGAGTACCACGTCAATCGCACGGAGCTGCTCCGACGGGCCATCGAGCGCCGCCTGCCCCTGGTCAGCGCCTATGGACGTGCCCTCGACGCGTTTTTGAAGTACGGCGAGGACACAGCCCTCGCGCTGCTCTCGGAATTGTTTGGTCGGGTGTTGACCTTCAACCTGAATGCTCGACTGCTGCCCGCACAGGACGTCAGCCGCCTGCTCACGCGGGAACTGGTGGTGTGGGCCGTGGCCCTGCATCTGCGGCACCGCCGGTATGAGGCCGTGCACGCCCTGATCGACGAGCAGTACCGGATCAATGACCAGCGTGCCTGGCTGCCGTATGACTACCTGGCCTACCCCCCAAAGGATCTGCGCGATGACCGCTTCCTGAGCGAACAGTCCCAGGCCATCTGGGCCGGCACGGGCCTGCCCACCGAGGAGGCCGTGCAGGCCGAGGTGGTACTGGCCGTCTGGGGGGCCGCGAATGATCTAGCAGAGGTGGGCTGGCCCTGGACGAATGAGCGGATCTGGCTGTACCACCACCCCGCACTGTTCCAGCGCGTGCGGAATGTGCCGACCCTCCACCCGCTCCAGCAGGTGTTCGGCGTGCCGCCCCGCGTGCTGGTCAGCCGCCTGGAGGCGTTCGCCACCAAGCGGCCCGGCGGGCGCCTCAACTGGCGCTCTGTGTTGGCCCTCGACACCCTCAGCGCTGTCGCCGAGTCCAGTTGAGAACGGCAGCTGGAAACGCCCCGACTTGAGGGTGCCGAGGCCGGTCAGTCCGACGGACGTGGCTGGGTCAAGCCGGTTCAGGGTTCTGTTGATGCAGTCGGCCCACATCGATCATGTCAGCCAGTGGTGATAGGGCGACCTCGCCGAAGGGGAGTCATCAAAGCCCCGGTCAGTCAGCCGGCCCCTCATGAAGCAGCATAAGTCGGCGCCTGAGCCGGCTGGCCAATTCCTGCAGCTCTCCTGGCTCCATCTCCATGACCCCATGCTCGGCCATCAGGAAATGAAACTGCTGCGCCGCGTACGGCACCCCCGGCGGGAGCGGCACGACGTGCCAGTGCACGTGGCGGTTCCCCTGCTGGCTCCCCAGCGACAACACGTACACCCGCTCGGTGGGGAGCTCCTGCTCCAGGGCCTGGCCCACGCGGTACACCACGGTCTGCAGCCGCAGGTACTCCCTGGGCGTGAAGTCGGCAATCACCCCTTCCCGGTGCTCACGGGGCGCGATGAGCACGTAGCCGAGCGCCTGGACGAGCTCCCGGCCCCCGGCATCCGGGGAGCGGGCCAGGAACGCCACGGCGAAGTCATCCTCGAACACCCGGTGGTGGGCATAGTCGGGGTGCCCCTCGAGGCAGGCACAGATGAAGCATGGGCCGTCCTGGGTGTGGCGGACGGAGGCGTCGAGGTCGTAGGCCTGTCGGGGGCGCATGCCTGACCGTAGCACCGGGGTTGCCGATGACCAGCTGGACGTGGGAGCGCTGAACCGTCACGGATCGGGAGCCACCGCCTCCCCACGAGATACGCTGGTGCATGACCCGATTTCTGGAATACACCCTCCGTGAGCAGGCCGGCGACGTGCTGGTGTTCGAGGACATCACCGGCCATGAGCGCCGGGTGGCCTTCAAGATTCTGGACGTCAGCCGGCCCGGCACGCCGCCCCTCTATGGGGTGCATCTGACCTCCGGGGCCTGGCTGGCGCTGGATCATGCCGGACAGTTCCGACCCCTCAACCTCACGCCGCAGCGCAACGAGATCGATGCCCTGACCCTCTTCCTCTCGTTCGTGCGGCGCGCTGGCGTGCTCTATGACCAGACGGATCAGGTGGCGGTGTAAGTCAGGCGCGGATGCCCCGCCGCCGCGGTGCCAGCACGGCTCCCCGGGTGCTGGGCCTCGGGGGCGGCGCCGGCTCGGGCAAAACCACCCTGGCCGAGGGTCTAGTCGAGGCGCTGAGCGCCCAGGTGCTGCACCTGGATGATTTTAACTTTCAGGACGGGGCGCGGGGGGTCTTCGTCACGAACGCCGAGAGCGGAACGCGGCACCTCGACCTCAATCATCCCGCCTCCATCGATGTGGGGCGGCTGCTGGCTGAGCTGGATCGGCTGGGTCAGGACGGCGGCGTGCGCACGGTCATCGTCGAGGGGCACCTCGCGCTGGCCCTGCCGGGCCTGCGGGCGCGGCTGGACAGTTCGCTGTTCGTCGACCTGCCCATCGACCTGTGCATCGTCCGCAAGCTGGTGCGCAAGGTGGGACAGGGCGCGGACGCGGCGGTGGTCGCCCGGAACTACCGGCAGAGCGGCCGACCCGGGCACCTGCTGTTCGTGGCACCCTCCCGCCGGCACGCCGACATCGTGCTTGACGGCCTGCTGGAGCCACAGGAACTGGTGCAGGCGGCGCTGCAGCAGCTGGCCGCTCTGGGCCTGATCTCTGTGACGCCCCCTCCTGGCTGATCTGGTCTGTCGGGCCACAGGCCCTGGTGGCGCTCCAGCGGGGGAGGACGCCGCCGCACGCCGAGTCCGCCGGGCTCACCGGATGTCGCCGCAGACGACCGGACACGCTGACCCTTGCGCGCCTATAACACTGCTATGCCTCCCTCGTCGTTCGACGCCTGGCACTCCCTGGTCTTCAGGGCCGCCGCCACCCCCCAGGCCGCTCTGGCGATCCTGGATGATCCGCCCGCCTCATTGACGGCCGACCAGTGGGCGCGCGGTCAGTTCTGGAAGGCCTGTCTGCAGTGCCAGCTGGGACAGACGTCGGCCGCCCTGCGGGCCCTGAGCGCCGTGGACGAGCACGGACACTGGCTCCCGTCCATCCGGCTTCAGGATCATGACCTCGACGCCATTCGCACCGATCTTCAGTTCGCCGCCCTGGAACAGCAGTGGACGGCCCGTTTCCACCGGGAGGCCGCCCACCACCGCGCCACCCTGGAAATCATCGAGCCGTCCAGGGCACCGGGGGGCACGCTGGTCGCGCTCCACATGAACACTGGCGATCCTGAACAGACGCGCCCGCTGTTCAGCTCCCTGGTTGACCAGGGCTGGCGGGTGGCCCTGGCGGGAAGTGGCCAGTACGTGGGGCCGGGAATGGCCGTCTGGAATGACCTCGCGCAGGCGGACGGGGAACTTCAGGAGTGGGCAAGAGCGGTGGGCGGACACCCCCTCTGGGCAGGCCTGTCCGCAGGAGGGAGCACTGTACTCCGGGGCGTCCTGACCGGCGGAGTGCCCGCCGTCGGCGTGCTCGCCATCGTGCCGAGCGTGGCGGCCCGTCCGATCTGGCTGCCAGATCGTCCGGTGCCGGTGCCGGTGGCCCTGATCCTGGGGGAGGGAGACGGGTATACCCCAGGGGGGCTGAAGCTGGCAGAACGGCTTGAGGAGGTGGGGCTCCAGGTGCGGGTCTGGATCCACCCAGGCGGCCACGAGGTGCCGGCGCACTGGGAGGAGCTGAGGGCCGAGGCCCTCGACTGGTTGGGCACGTCCACGCCCTGATCCCCGTGAACAGCGTGAGGCCGAGCGCGCTTGCAGCCCCCACCACCTGCCGCCGCCACGCTCAGCGTCTCCTCCCCTCACAGCCCCAGCCACGCCCCGAGTCCAGCCGCCACCAGCACCACCCCCGCCGCGTTCAGCCGGGTGCGCTACCGAACGCCCACAGCGGAAGGGCGCCGAGTCTGCGATGCTCAGGCCCGTGTCACACCACCTTCAGGAACTCCTTCATCATCACGGGGCGCTGCGTCCCGGGCACACCGTCTTCCGCAGCGGCGGACACAGCGATGGGTGGATCGAGAAGGGCAGCGTCATGCGTCATCCGAGGGTGCTGGAAGAGGTCGCCCGCTGGCAGGCCGCGCAGGTGCGAGAGGCGTTCCCCGCCGTGACGCTGCTGGTGGGGGCCCCGGCCTGTGGCGCGGTGCTCGCGACCCTCGTGGCGCGGGAACTGGACGTGCCGGTGGCGTACGTCCTCACCGACGGCGACCTACGCTGGCACCGCATGCATGAGCCTGAGGCAGGGTACGGGGTCGTCTACATTGATGACCTCATCTGCACGGGGGAGGGAAGCCGGCTGGTCGTCGACTTTTTGCGTACCCAGGGCCAGGAGGTGCTCGGCGTCAGCGCGTGGGTCAGCCGGGCCGCGCTACCAGTGCCCCTGGTGACCCTGCTGCCAGCTTCGTTCGAGACGTACGTTGCGGCGATATGTCCCCTGTGCCGGGAGGGCGAGGCCGTCCAGCACGTCGATGTCCGCGAGTAGGGCACCCATCCACCCCGCCCTGGGGCCAGCTGTGACGGTATCAGGGGCGCGTGGAATGCTCAGCCCCAGGACATCCCTGCACCTGATCGTGGTGGCGTGGTCGCCGGCATCGTCCTCAGGTGTAGATCAGGCACCCGCGTTCCCGCAGCGCCTCAAAGGCGACCGGGAGTTCCGTGAGCTGGTTCCAGCGAACGTCCAGCTTCTCCAGCCTCGGCAGGCCCGCCAGGCCCTCCGGCAGGGTGGTCAGCGCGTTGGCCCGCAAGTCCAGGAACCGCAGGGACGTGAGGCGCGCCAGCGACTCGGGCAGCTCCGTCAGGGCGTTGAAGCGCAGGTCGAGTTCGGTCAGCTGGCCCAGGTCGCCCAGGGAGTCCGGGAGCGACACGAGCCCGTTGCCCTGCACGTTCAGCTTCTCCAGGCGCGCGCAGCGCCCCAGGGCGTCCGGCAGGTAACGGAGCTGGTTGTTCATGACGTGTAGCTCGCGCAGCCGCGTGAGATCGCCAACGCCCTCCGGTAGGGCCGTGAGCTGGTTGTGGTACGCCCGCACCTCCTGCAGCCCGCGCAGCTCCCCCAGCCAGTCCGGTAGCTGGGCCAGGGCGTTGTCAGTCACGTTCAGGTAGCGCAACCGCGCCAGGGTACGGAGTGACGTGGGCAGCTCCGTCAGGTGGTTGTTGCTGAGGTACAGGAACTCCAGGTGCCCCAGGGTCTCGAAGACGTCTGGTACGGCCCTCAGGGCGTTGTGGCCGAGGTCGAGCATGCCCAGGTTCGTGAGCTGGCCGAGCGCGTCCGGCAGGGACTCGAAGGCGTTCGCCGAGAGGTTGAGGGTATGCAAGTGCGTGAACCCCCACAGCCACGCCGGGACGTCGCGCAGCCCGTTGTCGTACACGCTCAAGACCCTGGCCCCCGAACAGCGGCGCAGGGCTTCGGGCAGGGTCGTGAGGGCGGAGGCGTTGAGGTTGAGGTGATCAGTCACGAAGGTGGGGTCGTGATCGAGCGCCGTGAGCAGGGCCGCGCCCCGCTCACGTGGGGTGTGCTGGTGGAGTGGGACGGCCGTCCGGGGCGTGCTGGTCATGTGTCACTGTAGCGGTGAGGCACGACCGGCCGGGACGAAGGTACGGGGAGAACGGAGGACGGAAGGATTCGCCTCACCCCGCGGGGTGAGGAACAGTCAGCGGGTCAGGGTCACCTGGACGCGGCCGTCGGGAAGGACGCGGAGACGACGGACGATCCAGGGACGATCACCGTCGAGGAAGCGGGACTCACCCTTGACGGGGCAGCTGGCGACGGGGAGGATCATGGTGCGGGTTCTGGAGGGTGTCATGCCCGGCATGGTCAGGCCCGGCCCGGGCACGGCGTGGTGAGGGGGCGTTGCCATGCACCCTTGCTCGGCGTCCTCGTCCGAACCTGGGTACCAGATCTGGTGTGCCGGACGGAGCCGAAGAACCGGTGTGGCGGCCTGGTGCGGATCAGGGGGAGGGGCGTCGAGGGGGGCTGGCGAAGTCGTCTCCGTGATGCCGCGCAGTCTGCCGAGAGCAACAGGCCGCCGGGATAGGGATTCTTCCTCTAGTCAGTGATCACGGTCGCCGCCAGCCAGAAGTGGTTCCCAGTCACTCCTGCCGGGGCCGCGCAAAGAGCACCGCCAGCAGCGCCGCCAGCATGATCAGCACTGCCACAGTCCATCCCAGGGGCAGGTGCGCGGTCTCGGTGCGGCTGGGCGAGTGTGCCGCGATAAAGGCCTGAACGACGTGCAGCGGAATGGATTCCCGCCCGGCCAGCTCGCCGAATTGCTCCGGCGTGTAGACCAGCGTGAGGGTTCGCACGAAGGGGTCGACCGGGGTGCCGAGTACAGCGAGGCTGGCGGCGATGGCACTCAGCGCCGCGACGGCTGGAGGCACGAGTTGGGTCAGGACGCCGGCCAGCACGAACACGCTGAGGCCGCGCCCCCAGACCAGCCCGGTGCCGCCCCAGAACTCCGAGCGCATGACCGCGCTGCCCGGCCACCACGAGAAGTCCAGGGCGCCTCGGGTACTGGTGAGCAGCGCACCGATCAGCACGGTGACGGTGACGGCCGCGACGCCCGCCAGCAGCCGGACGCCGAGCACCCGAGCGGTGGAGAGCGGTTGCAGCCGCAGGAACCCCAGGCCGCTGTTCAGGCGACTGCCGAAGAGCGCCCCGACCAGCGTGGCCAGCAGCGGCGCCCACCAGTCGAACCACCGGCCGGCGAAGAGCAGGGTGACCGTGCACGTCGATTCCTGGTCGGCGAGCAGCCCGGCGTACAGGGTGCAGGCGGCGCCGGTCGCCCACGGGCCGAGTTCGTGCACCGCCGCGAACGGCGGCAGTCCGGGCAGGGCGCGCGAGGCGTAGCCGAGCCCCAGCAGCAGGGCGAGCCCAGCGAGCAGCGCCAGGGGAGGGCGGACGTGTCGCCATTCGAGCCAGATCACGCCGCGCCGCCCAGCAGGTCGGCGTACGCGTCGGCCAGGGGCTGCGGCTTGCTCTGCACGTCCACCGGCTTCAGGTCGGCCAGGGCGGCCAGCAGGGCGCCGGGTTCGCCCTGCACCTGCACGGTCAGCGTCCGGCCCTGCACCTCACAGTCCTGGACGCCCGGCACGGCCCGGAGACGCTGGATGGCGCCGGCGGGCAGCACGTCCGGCAGAATGGCCTGAACGATGGTGTGCTGCGCGCGGAGGTCGTCGAGGTCGGCCTCAAGAATGATCCGGCCGCCTCTGAGGAACGCTCCACGGTCGGCGAGCCCCTCGACTTCAGGCAGCACGTGCGAACTGAGCAGCACGCTGTTGCCGTTGGACGCGTAGGCGACGAGAAGCTGGGCAAGTCGCCGGCGGTGATCCGGGTCGAGCCCGTTGGTCGGCTCATCGAGCAGCAGCAACTCGGTGCTGCTGCCCAGGGCGTAGGCGAGCGCCAGGCCCATGCGCTGCCCGGTGCTCAGGCGGCCCGCCCGCTGATCCAGCGGCACGTGCAGATCGGCGGCACTCTCCAGGGCCCGCTCCAGACTCCAGCGCGGGTAAATCCGGCGACCAAACTCAAAGTGCGTGCGCGCCGTTTCCTGCGGCATGACGGCGCCACCGGTGGGCACGTACGTCACGCGCCCGCGCACCTGCGGGCCAGTAACGTTCTCGGGCAGATCCAGCACGCGCACGGTGCCGCCCTGGCGCGGATGCAGGCCCAGGACGCTGCGCATCAGGGTCGATTTGCCGCTGCCGTTCTGGCCGAGCAGCGCGGTGATCGAGCCCTGCGGCACCTGCAGATCGGCCCCGCGCAGCACCGTCCGGCGACCGTGCCGGGCGACCAGACCCGCCACCTGCAACGCCGTCACAGGGCCTCCCGTTCCCTGGACAGGGTGAACTGCTCGAACAGGGCGCGGAGGTCGGCCAGCGTCAGGCCGCTCGCGGTCATGCGGTGCAGGAGGTCATGCAGTTCCTCAACCAGGGCCTGCCGGCCCGCCTCAGTGACCGAGGGGGTCGCGGGCGCCGTCCGGACGGTCGTGCCCGCCCCAGCCCGGCTCTCGATCAGGCCCTGACGCTGCAATTCGGCGTACGCGCGCGTGACGGTGTTGGGGGCCAGGCGCAGGGTGGCCGCAAGATGACGCACGGTGGGCAGCGAGTCGCCCGGGCGAACGGTGCCGCGCTGGATCGCGCGGACGAAGGCCTGAGTGATCTGCAGGTAGATGGGGACGCCGCTGTGAGGATTGATCTGCGGGGTGATCCACTCCAGGACGCCACGCCCATCTGGAAGGTCTTGTGTCATTAGAATGATACATTGATCCAATAGGCTGGGCGTGTCAAGAGGGCGGGAGTTGGGAAAGCGTCGTACACCTTCCAGGTGTCCATCTCGGCTGCAGGGGGGAAAGAGGTGAAATAAAACGGAGATCCAGATGGCCCTGTCGGTAACCGTCCGCTGCGCCGGGAAGCCACCACACCCCTGACCAATCTTTGACGAGGAGTGCCAGACCGCTTCGTGCAGTGGCTCCTCCAGCCTTCCGGCAGGGCCGCCACACCCAGGACACCGGTTCAGGGCAGGACAAGACCCCAGCTGTCCACTCCTCAGGCAGACTGGGCTTGACAACTCATCTCCTCAGGCGGACTATGTAGACAGACAGAGCTCTGTAGGGGCCGCAGCCGCGCGGGACGCCACGCGGTCGACGCCCACCCTCTCCCGGAGGCCCCATGAACCCCGACCTGCTGCGCGGCAACCTCGACCTGATCCTGCTCACCATCCTGGAGACCCGGCCCCTGTATGGCTTCGCCATCATCCAGGAGGCCAAAGACCGCACTGGGGGACTCCTCGACTTCAAGGAGGGCAGTCTGTACCCGGCCCTGCACCGCCTCGAACAGGACGGCCTGCTCGCCGCCCAGCTGGCGGAGCTCGGCCGCAACGGCAAGCCCCGCAAGTACTACGCGATCACCGACATCGGCCGGCAGACGCTCCAGACCAAGCGCCAGGAATTCGATGCCTTCACCGGCGCCGTGCAGCGTCTGAGCGGGAGTTGAGCCGTGACCTCCCGCGTGGACACCCCCCGCCCGGCCGCCGTGACGGCCTACCTGCGCCGCGCCACCTGGGGCCTACCCAGAGCCCAGCAACAGGCCCTCTGGGACGAACTTGAAGAACATCTGCTGAGCCGCGCCGAGCGCCTCGAACTGGGCGGACTCTCACCCACCCACGCCCTTCTCCAGGCCACCCGTGAACTGGGTTCACCCAGCCGGGTGACCCTGGGCATGACCCAGGTGTACGCTATGCCAAAACTGTTGATTGCTGCCGCAACCGCCGCCCTCGCGCTCAGTGCCGCGCTGTACGCGCTGGCGGGGGGAAGCGGTGGGGGCGTCATCACCCTTCCTGTGCTGACTGTGCAACCGGTCGCCCCCTCCTGTGTCCAGGGCGTTGTTCCCAGCGGAACGTACGCAAATGTGGTGCACCAGGGCCAAGGCGTCACCTGCACCACCCCCAGCGCCTCGGACGCTCAGACGCTGTCGCTGAGCCTGGATACCCTACTGAGCCTGGCCCAGGCGCTCGGCGGCAGCGTCAAGCGCCAGCCTACTGGGTGGTACAGAATTCAGCTGGGCAGCACGACAAAGACCGGCTGGGCGGAGGTGCCGGTGTCCTTCCAGAGTGCCGGCAAACCCTACTTCTACGCCCGCACGCTGTTCGGAATCACTGACCCTCAGACCACCGTGCTCAGGGGTTACGCGCAGCCGGCGCTACTCATCGGTGGGCACCAAGCGACCTTTGACACGCGTCGGACGCCAGCCGGCCTGGTCGGTCAGCTGTTTTACAACAGCATCACCCTGCCGCTCCTGGACTTCATTCTGCCGGAATCGGTCAATGAGACCACGTTTGGCCGCAGCGTCGCGCCGGCACAGTCCCGATACACGCACACCCTGTCGACTGCCCTGTCGCCCGATGAGGTTGTGCTATTGGTGACCCGGCCAGCTGCCACCGGCGCCAAGACGTCGACGGACTACCGTGTGTCGATCGCGCCCGTCGGGACGGCAGGCACCGTTGCCATCAACAGCGATCAGGCCCGACTCCGCTTCGTCTCCGATCCAGCTCTGTTGGGCCCCGCTGCGGGTGGTCGCCTCAATGCCTTGCTCGTCCGGATTACCAACATCCCACTGAGTGCGCTGAGGGAGGGCATCATCACTCCCGCTCAAGCCAACTCCGACGCCCGATAGATTTCCGCCCAGTCACACTCCTGGCTGGGCGAAAATTGCTCTCCCCCAATTCATCATCAACTTCCGATATCGCTGAGCTATATTGAGCCATGCCCACCCATGACGGTGACCTCGACCTCTCCCTGCTGACCCTGCTGGAAGCCGGCGAGGCCTACGGGCTGGAGCTCGCCAAGGCCCTGCGCGAGCTGACCAGCGGCGACCTCGACCTGAACGCCGGCACCCTCTACCCGGCCCTGCACCGCCTGGAGGCGCGCGGCTGGCTCCAGAGCGACACCCGCCCCAGCGTCCGGGGCGGCCACCCCCTGCGCTACTACCGGCTCACGGACGCCGGGCAGGGCGCGCTGGACGCCAAGCGCGAGGCCTACCGCCGCTGGCACCAGGGCCTCACCGCCCGATGGGGGTCAAGGTGAATGCGCTGGAAGCCTACTTACGGCGGGCCAGCCGGGGCCTGCCCCGCGCCCACGGACGCCGGGTGCGCGAGGAACTCCGCGGCAGCGTGCTCGAGCGCGCCGCCGAGCATCAGGTCGCCGGGCACGGGGCCGAGCACGCCCTGGAGCTCGCCCTGCGGGAGTTTGGCGATCCCGTTCGCCTCGCCCGGGGCATGCAGCGGCTGTACAGCGTGCCGCGCCTCACCCTGCTGGCCCTGACCCTGAGCGGCCTGGGCGGCCTCATCACGCTGGGCATGATCCAGATGCCGCGCGCGGGCGCACTGGCCGCCCTGGTGCAGCCGGGCACCGACCTCAGCTGCCGGCCGGCCCCGCAGACTCCGTGGTGGGCAGTGCCCGGTGCCTGGGCGACCTGCAAGGCGAGCCGGGTGACCGACCACGGAGTCTTCCGGCTGGCCGACCTGCGCCGGGCACTCGAGGCCCAGGGTGCCCAGACCCGCGTCGTCAACACGTACTCGCTGTACGTCCGCTTTCCTGGCCAGCACCGGGAGGAACGCCTGGATCTCTCCATGGCCCTGCACTCCAGAAGTGGTGAGGCCCTGCTCGACAAGTACCGGCTGCTGTCCATCCTGGACGACCTGAGCGTCCCGGTCGCCCTGCGCGGCCTGCTCAACCCCACCCTGATGCTCGGCCCGCTGGAGGTGCCGCTCGGCACCCGGGCGGCACCGGTGCACGCGGCCGATCTGTTCGCCCACCGCGCCCTGCAGCTGGTGACCCCGGCGCTCACCCACGCGCTGCCCCGGGGAGCGTCCAGCGGGCTGGCCATCGTCGGGGCGACCTTCGACGAGCGCGCGGCCCCACGGTTGGCACTCCAGAACAGTGATGGGCAGCTTTTCGCGTTGGTCGACAACCTCGACTGTCTGCCGGAAGCCAGGCCGCGCTGTGACGGGCTGATGCTGCGGGTGCGGGCCGCTGGGGGCGGCAGCGTGCCGCTGCGCCCGAATGTGTGGACAGGGCAGACGCCCGCGCTGGTCGCCTCGCCCGCCGCCTTCCTGAACGCGACCAGAAGGGGCCGCGCGGCCGTCCTGATCTGGCAGCTGGACACCCGGGACGTGCGGGACATCAGGGTGCGGCCGGTGACGGGAGAGCGGCTGACGCCGCCGACCTGAGGGAATGAGCGGGGTTCCGGTGGATCACCCGTCTGAGGTCTGTCCCCCGCCTACAGCGGCCAGGTGTAGAACGCCCGGATCCACTCCCGAAAGGCGGCGTAGCGATCCCCCAGCAGGGCCCGCATCTGCCGATCCTGCTCGGCCAGGTACGCCCGCACGGCTGGGTCACGGGCCACCTCGGCCGCCGGCGACGAGGCGCTGAAGGGGCCGGTGAACACCTGGGCGCGGTCGGCCCCCACCAGGTCGTCGAAGCGGCGCTGCTCGGCTGGAGTCAGGGTCAGTAACGCCGCCCGGGACGCCGGCTGGTTGTCCCACACGAAGGATAGCACCGGCTTCTTGCCCCAGGGATCGTTGCGGAGGCGCACGGCGGCGGGCAGATCCACGGTCGCCGTGACGGCCCAGTCCCAGCGCTGACCATCCGGCGACACGGCGTCGAAGCCGCTGTGCAGGATGAAGCGCTGCCCCCCGACCGGGACGGTCACGAGGTCGGCGCGGATCAGGCGGTACAGGGTGTCCACGTCAGGCGCCGTAAACGGCGCGCCGAAGGCGGCCCCGAAGAAGGCAGCCATTACCGCACGTTTCTCGCGGGCCGTGCCCTGGGTGTCCCGCAGGACATAGCGGGCGACTGTGACCCGCCCGCCCTCTCGCCACACGCGCAGTTCAGCCGCCGGACTGCCCTTCAATCCATAGATCAGCACCTGCTCCTCATCCCCCGGCGTGAGGGTAGCCACCAGGCGGCAGCCGGACGCGAGGCAGAACGGGGTGCCCAGCAGGGGCGGTTCGGCGCCGCCGGCGAGCGAAGAAGAGACCAGTAGGGACAGCGCGAGGGCGAGGGGGCGCACACCTCAGGCTAGGGAGTGGAAGCTGACGGCAGGTGAGCAGCGTGGAGGCGGCATGGGGCACGCGCGCTCACGAATCCGGGGGCGATCCAGTGCAGAGTCCGGCCCCACCTCGGTTACGCCCTTGACATCTACATCTTCTTAGACACACTATATAGACAGACTAGAATACGGAGGGTGGTGGACATGAACCCAGACCTGCTGCGCGGCAACCTCGAGCTGATCCTGCTCTCCATCCTGGAGGCGGGCCCCCTCTACGGCCTGGCGATCATCCAGGAAGCGAAGGGCCGCACGAACGGCTACTTCGACTTCAAGGAGGGCAGCCTGTACCCGGCCCTCTACCGCCTGGAACGAGACGGCCTGCTGGTGGCCGAGACCGGCGAGATCGGCGGCCACGGCAAGCCGCGCAAGTACTACCGGCTGACCGAAGCGGGCCAGGCCCAGCTGCGGCACAAACGCCAGGAGTACGCAGCGTTCCAGCGGGCCATGCGGCACGTGACTGGTGGCGCGTGAGCGTGGCCACGCCCCCCCGCCTGCTCGCCTACCTGCGCCGGGCCACTCTCGGCCTGCCCCGCCACCGCCGGCAGGAGCTGTGGGACGAACTCGAAGACCACCTGCTCACCCGCAGCCGCCACCTGCAGGCCTCAGGCCACTCGCCGGACGCTGCCCTGGGACAGGCCCTGACGGAACTCGGCGCGCCCACCCGGGTCAGCGTGGGGATGGGCCGGGTCTTCCAGGTCAGACCCCTGACCTTCGCCCTGGGACTGCTGATGGCCTCGGCGACGCTGCTGGCCCTGCGGCCTGCCCCGGCCCCCGAGGTGCTGAATGTGCCCTCTCCGCTGGCCGCGTTCCAGGACTGCGCGGGAGCGCTGCCCTCTTGCCTGACCTCCACGCCGGGAGACGTCTGGTTGCAGCCTGAAGAGGTCGCCGCCGCGCTAAAACGCCAGGGCGTTCAGGCCAGCGTGAACAAGAACGGCGAAGTCATCATCATCTGGCAGGAAAAACAGATCACCGTGCCGACGTTCCTGACCGCTGGAGGTCAACCCTTCGTCGGCGCCGCCACCCTGACAGGTGTGCTGATGCAGGTCGAGCCCAGGCTGAGGGTGTGGGGCTACAACCGCATGCCCATCCTGCAGGCCGGTTCCGTGTCGCTGACCCTCTCCCCGGCCCAGGGCCAGATGACCAGCGCGGCCTACTACCGCAGCCTGGGACGCGTGCTGGTGGGGAAGTGGATGGCGGGAGTGACCGTCAAGCCCAGTTCCAGTAGTGACCCGCTGCACCGCCTGACCACTGCCCTGGCCCCTGGGGAGGTCGTGATGCTGGTGACCCGGAACGCGGACGGTTCCGTAGCGTTCGACGTCACGCCCGTGGGCACCAATGGCCGGGTCAGGCTGCACAGTCCCCACGCTCAGCTGACGCTTGTGACGACGGTCGGCGAGCTGCGACCGACTTCTGACCCGTTGATTCCCGCCCTGCTCGTGCGCCTCACGAACGTGCCGTTGGGGACTCCAGCTCCAGACACCGTGCCCGCCGACCTCCAACCCTGACCTGTTCCCCCCCTGCTCCCGGCGGCACCCGCCCCCGGGCGGCTTGTGGCCTTCCAGGAGGTCTCCCCATGCCCCGGTTCCTGATCACCCTGCTGTCCTGCGCCCTGCTCGCGCTGATCACCGCCGCGGCCGCCTGGCTCGCCTGGCCCACCGGGCGCGCCTTCTCCTTCCTCAACGACACCCGCCCGGTCTTCCGGATTGAGGCGGAGGAGAGCTTCGTGAACCTGCGCCCCGGGCAGCTCCCAAAAGCTGTGAAATATGACCTGGCCGGCACACTGAGCGCTCTGCAGGCTGAACTCGGAGCGCGGGCCTGGGTGTACGCGGTACCGAGCCAGTCCATGCAAAATCAGCTGCGTGCGGGATCACGGCAGGTCACTGGCATCGACACCATCGACACCCTGGGCCCCTACCGGGAGGCGCGCGGGCTGACCCTGCTCGCCGGCCGCGACCCCGGCCTCAACGTTCCCGAGCTCGTGCTGAGCGAGGCCGTTGCCCGGCAACTCGCCGACGACCCGCTCAGCCTGATCGGCCGGACGGTGATCCGCAACGAGCACGTCCTTCCAGAGCCCCTGACCGTGACCGGCATCGTGCGCCCGAGTCCCTGGCGCGGCCCCGAGGATCCCGACGCGGGGGGCTACCGGCGCGTCGATCCGGCCGCCCCGGGGAAGGATCGTTCCCTCTATGACCTGCTGACCCCGGCGGTCACGGTGGTGTTCCGGCAGGGCCCTTCGCCCGCCGACGTGGAGTTCCTGCAGACGTACACCCGCACCCGCCTGAAGGGCCTGCAGCTCACCGACCTGCGGGCCTTCCGGGGCACGCCCGAGGCGACGGCCGTCCGGGCCCGGCTTCAGCAGCGCGCGCGCTCACTGCCCCTCCTGGCTGGCCTGCTGGTGGGTTCCGGGCTGCTGTCGCTGGGCGCGCTGACGCTCTCCAATCTGCTGCGACGACGCGCGCTGCTGGGCATTGATCTGGCCCTCGGCGGGCGGCGGGGCCGGTTGCTGGGCGAGGAGCTGGGTCGAAACGTCGTGCCCGCGCTGCTGGGTTCGACTCTGGGCACCCCCCTGGTGTTCTTGCTGCCCTTAGCGCTGCCCGGGGTCGTGGTGGGGACGCCGCCCCTTCAGCTCCTGCTGCTCGGCGTCCTGCTTCCCCCGCTGGCCCTCGGGGGGCTGACCCTCCTGATCTGCGCGGGCGTGCTGCGTGAGTCCGTCGCCGGGCTGCTGCGCGGCGCCCGGCCCGGGCAGGTAGCCGTCCCGCTGCTGGGCGGGCTATTGATTGCCCTGAGCCTCGCGCTGGGCGGCGTGCTGAGTGCCCTGGGGGTGGAGGAGGGCCTGGACGCCCAGGCCCAGCGGGTCACCCGCGACTTCGGGCGGGTGCTGGAAGTCGCCACCTCGGGCTCGAGCGACGCCCGAAGAGGGACTTCACTCGCCAGCACGACCCGCGTCCTCACGGCCGATGACGCCCGCTGGCTCGCTGAGCAGCCCGGCGTGGCGTCCGCCGCCATCGGGGAGCGCATCAACGGCTTCCTGGACGTGCGCGGGCGGCGGGTCTACGTCAACCGCTTGGTCACCGGCGACCCAGAGTTGCTGGACGTGCTGGGGATCGCCCTGAGCCAGGGGCAGCCCGGCGGCTGCCTGCTGAACGCCGACTCGGCCCGCGCGTATGGGGTGAAGGTCGGCGATACCGTGTCCGTACCGGGCCGCGTGGGGGATCGGTTCTGCCGGGTGAGCGGACTCTACCCCCTGCCGGACGCCCTGACCCGCTTCGTGCTGGTGGACTTCCCGGAGGTCATCGTGCCACCGGAGATCGGCCTGCCCGGGCAACAGGGCCCGCTGCCGGGGATGACGGGCAAGGGGCCGACGGACGGGGTGCTGCGGACGACCACGCTGCTGGTGCGGTTGGATGAAGACCTCAGCCCGGCGCTCCAGACCCGGCTCCGGGACGCTCTGGAAACCCGCAGTCCAGGTCTGGCCTTCTCCCTCAAGCCCGCTGCTCCCAGCATCGACGCCCTGCTCGAGCGGCTCGCCCAGCAGGGCCGACTGTTCCTGGGGCTGGCCCTGGCGGCCGGACTATTGAGCGGCTTCGGGCTGCTGGGCGGCTTCCTGGCCTACCTGGACGCCACCCGCTACCGCGTGGCCCTCGACCGCGCGCAGGGGCTCAGCCGCTCCGCGCTGCGCCGCCGCTGGGCGCTGGGCGGCCTGGCCCTGGGGGGGCTGGGCTCGATCCTCGCCCTGGGACTGGCGACCGGGCTCACGCCCGCCCTCGCCAACGCCTTCTCGCTGGACGCGCCGC